>CALMVQ010000214.1 GCA_937873135.1 uncultured Scytonema sp.
AAAGAAAAAGAAAAAACGGTTTCAAGCCCCTAAATTTATTTATGGAAAACAAAAAAATATTTTTTTTCGAGATACATAGTGCGAGCAAAAAAGCTGAGCGTAAGATCCCCTAATTTTAATTATGGGGATTCTCTTTTTACTTTTTACTTTTTACTTTTTACTTTTTACTTTTTACTTTTTACTTTTTACTTTTATGTCCATCTATCAATGTCCTAAAGCTCACGCCTCAACCGAACCAGACTATTGTTCGGAATGTGGTACTAAAATTCAGGGTGTTCCAGAAATGGCATTAACCAGGAATACGCTTGTAGAGACGCGAAACCAGTTGCTTCCAGTCAGGGAACCAGAACACGGTGCTGGCTCATTGAAGGCGTCTTCACAAACCACTGTGATTTGCCCTGATTGTACAGCGCCACACAACATTCTTAACGGTGACTTCTGCGAAATTTGTGGCTACAACTTCGTCACTAACGCACATGGCGAAATGCCACTAGTTTCGCCGGGAGTAAAAGAGGACGTGGGGACGCAGGGAAACGGGGACATGGAGAATCAAGAAATTGCCGGAGTACCGCGTCTCCCCCTCTCCACCTCTTCAACCTTCTTTGCATCTATATTTTTGGAACTCATCGCCACCATTGATCCATCCCTGCGAAGTCCAGAAAGTCCTGAACCACCTCTTCAACAACCTATCACCTTTAGGCTGGATCTTGAAAGCAACCTCATCGGTCGCAGCAGTCAACTAAAAGGTGTTTACCCAGAAGTTGCTCTTAATTTCGACAGCGCTATTTCTCACCGTCATGCGCTACTCAATCGGCTCTCAGACGGAAGTTTTGTTCTCCGCGATATTGGTTCTACTAACGGCACTAAATTAAATGGAGTTGAACTGACTCCAATGGTTGACGTACCAATTAAAGAAGGAGATGAGTTTACCCTTGGACATTGGACGCGGATCGAGGTAAGAAGGAGCCTCTCTTAATTATGACTACTACAAAAACATCTCCTCAAGCAAAACGCTCGGGACTACCGAACAAACAAAGACTCACCACTCCTAGAGTATTACGGACAGGAATGTACGTGACTTGGGGTGCTAGTGTGCTGCTCTTGATCGCGACTATTTCAGGAGTGGAAAAGCAACGCTACGCGATTAAAACTGTTGGTATAGATTCAGCACCAAGCATCATTTTCGCTCAGCGGCTCAAGGATAGTTTAGCAGGTATGGATGCCAACGCTGTTAACGAATTACTTGTCAAGCCAGGACAAAATCCGAGAGCCATCCAGGATTATGAGGAGCGCCGCAAGGCATTTGCCGAACGGATAATTGCTGCTGCCAAAAACATTACCTACGGCGATGCAGAACTGAAACCCATCCAAAAGATGCAACTCGCACAAGGCGAATATATAGCGAAGATTCAACAAGCGCGGGACTTCAATGAACGTGGTGATGCGAATGGAGTCTTGGAAGCTTATAGACAAGCGGCAGCAATCATGGACAATACGCTTTTGCCAGCAGCTGATACATTGGATGCAGTCAACTCGACTGAACTTGAGCGCACCTATAACGAGCAGCGGTTCGCTACCGCAGAAGCTTTGTTTTTCGTCATTATATCTAGTTTGCTGCTCCTTGGCGTACTGGTAGCACTGCAACTCTTTCTCAACCATCGGATGCGCCGAATTTTGAATCCGATGCTCTTGGCAGCGACGGCGATCGCGATTATTTTTCTAGGCTACACAATTAATGCATTTTTCTCTGCTTCGTACCAGTTAAAAGTGGCAAAAGAGGATGCCTTTACGTCGCTACATGCAGTACGGCAAGCCCGCGCTTTAGGCTACGGTGTCAATGCCGAGCAAGGTCGCTATTTGCTTGATGGAGCAGATGCGACCAAATACCAGCAAGCTTTTTTAGACAAAGCAGCTAAGATAGTGAACATTCCTGCCAATCAGACTTTTGAGACAGTTGCAGCTGCATCAGCACAAGGCTTGAAAGTGGAGGGATTGACAGGTTACATGGCTCTTGAACTCAATAATATAACCTTTCCGGGCGAGCGAGAAGCGGCGGTGCAAAGTCTGTCTACTTTTGGCAGCTATTTAATGATCGACAAACAAATCCGCCAGCTACAAAAAAGTGGCAGACATCAGGAGGCGATCGCCCTGTCCACAGGTTATAATCCAGGTCAGTCTAACTGGGCGTTCGGCGAATTCAAAAAAGCCAATCAAAACACCTTCGATCTCAACCAAAAAGCCTTCGACAAAGCTATAGCACAGGGCTTTAGAGAAGTCAACGGTTTTGAAATAACTACCCCAATTGTCGTTGTCCTCATCTGTGTTTTAACACTCTTAGGATTGCTTCCACGCCTTAAAGAGTATGATCGCTCTTAGAGTCTCGTCTGCGCGAAGCATCCCATCAAACGTTTAGGGAAAGTTCTTTGAAGAAATTGCATTACTTATCTTACACGAGTGCTCTTGGGAGTAAAAATTCGGCGTTGCTGATAGTAAGTATGAATTAGCCTCACGCATTCGGCGTACCCCTTCGGGGAAGCAAGCTACAAAGCAGCGTCTCCGAAGAATGAGAAGCCGTTCAAGGCAGAGTAGTCAAGGCAGTGCGTTGGCTCGCTGTGCGCTCTCAGGGGGCTCACGCCCTCGCTCTTGCGACTGGCGCTCTTGGTTCCCCGGCTTGAAGCAACTGCCGCGCGAAGGATTGTTGTTGAGTCACATTGAAAAATGTAAATTCATAATCTGATTCAGCAACGCCAAAAATTCTTTTGCGTCTTTGCAACGGACAGATTCTTCCCTTGGGAAACACAAAGGACGTACTGTCCTCGCCTTTGCATGAGACAAAATAATCTTTATGCCAGCAGTCTAATCAAGGACATTGGTTGCGAAGAAGTGTTTGTCCCAATTAAGTGACTATAATCTTTGCTCTATCAGTAGCGATGGTTTGGTAAATTATATACAGAGAAAAAAATGCAGTAAATGTAAAGAAGGAACTACCTTGAGTTACCATCTAGATGGCATTACACCCCATGGTGGGCAGTTAGTTAATCGGATCGCTACACCAGAACAAAGACAAGAATTTCTCTCGAAAGCCGACTTTCTGCCGCGAGTGCAACTTGATGAAAGGGCAGTTTCTGATTTAGAAATGATTGCGATTGGTGGTTTTAGTCCACTTACTGGTTTTATGAACCAAGAGGACTACAATCGCGTTGTGACAGAAATGCGGTTGGCGAATAATCTTGTCTGGTCAATTCCGATTACACTTCCGGTAGCAGAGGAAGTTGCAAATTCCTTGGCAGAAGGCAGTTTGATCCGTTTGGATAATCCAGTAGGTCAGTTCATAGGGGTTTTACAACTCACTCAAAAGTACTGCTATGATAAGACCCAAGAAGCCATTAATGTTTACTGTACAAACGATTCCAAACATCCAGGTGTACAGGTTGTCGATAAACAGGGCTCAATAAATCTTGCTGGTGATGTGTGGTTGTTGCAACGCGATCCCCATCCTCAGTTTCCCAAATACCAAATCGATCCCTTTGAGGCTCGGCAATTTTTTAAGGCAAAAGGCTGGAAAACTATTGTCGGCTTCCAAACTCGTAACCCAATCCACCGAGCTCATGAATATATTCAAAAGTGTGCAATGGAAATTGTGGATGGTTTATTCTTACATCCGTTAGTCGGAGCAACGAAAGACGATGATATTCCTGCCGATGTCCGGATGCGCTGCTATGAAATCTTAATGGAAAAATACTACCCTAATGACCGAGTGATTTTAGCAATTAATCCCTCAGCAATGCGTTATGCTGGTCCGAGAGAAGCAATTTTCCATGCCCTCATTCGCAAAAACTACGGCTGTACTCACTTTATTGTGGGAAGGGATCATGCTGGGGTAGGTAGCTACTACGGCACTTACGATGCTCAGTATATATTTAATGAGTTTCAGCCAGAAGAATTGGGCATTGTGCCAATGATGTTTGAACATGCCTTTTACTGTCTGCGGACTCAGCAAATGGCAACGAGTAAAACGAGTCCCAGCATCCCAGAGGAGCGCATTCACCTGTCGGGAACAAAAGTGCGGGAAATGCTTCGTAATGGTCAGGTACCTCCACCTGAATTTTCGCGTCCGGAGGTAGCAGCAGAGTTAGCACGAGCAATGCAAGTGCCCGTCGGTTATGAAATTTGAACGCGCCTTTTGGTGTATGCGTACTCTGCATATGGCGACGAAGTAAAACAAGTCCCAGCATATGATTGAGGAATCCATTCACCTGTCGGGAACAAAAGTGCGGGAAATGCTTCTTAGCACTCAGATAACTCTACCTGAATTTTCGTGTACCGAGGTGGCAAATTTAGCACGGGCAATGCAAGTGCTACTAGATGCCTAAAAAAAGTTCGGTACAAATAGTATAAAATCTTGCTTTACACTACAGACCCAAGACATTTAAGCTGATAGCTGATGGACTGGGCGGGTAGCTAATTTATGAAGCGAAGGACATTTTTACAAAGGTTAAGCTCCATTCTCGCGGTATTGGGTGTGAATGAAGCTGAATGGTTGACTTTAGGAAGTCGCTATTACCAAGCTTTGGCACAATCAAAATTGCGTAAGTTAGCGTTGTTGGTAGGTGTCAATCAATATCCGCAACCAGCCCTCACTGGTTGTCTGATGGATGTCGAACTGCAAAGGGAACTTTTAATTCACCGCTTTGGTTTCCAATCGTCTGATATTCTGTGCTTGACTAACGAACAAGCGACTAGGGAATCGATTGAGACGGCTTTTTTGGAGCATCTTGTCAAGGTTGCTCGCTCTGATGATGTGGTAGTCTTCCACTTTAGCGGCTATGGCAGTCGTGTCAAATTGGAAACATTACCTGAGAAGCTAAATGCTTTAGTTCCATTTGATACATACAAAGGCAATATTGTCAACTATTTATTAGAAGAAACTCTGGAGCAGATGTTGCGATCGCTGGCGACAAACCGCATCACAGCAGTACTGGATACCAGCTACGACGCTCCTACAAATATCCAGCCCACAGGATTGCGAAGTCGTACACGTCGAACGCCAGCAGAAGCTATTCTAGCAGCAGGGGAACTTGAATTTCAAAAACAACTCCAGCCGAAAGATGAGGTAAATCCGGTTGTGCTGCTGGCAGCTAGCTCTAAATCCCAGCAATTGGCTTCAGAGATCCAGTTTTCTGGTTTTAGTGCTGGTTTATTTACTTACGCCTTAACGCAGTACTTGTGGGAAGCCATCCCAGCGACAACAATTCAAGTCAGCCTCTCTCATGCAGCAAGTTCTCTACAGCAACTGGGCAGTCAACAGCAGCCAGGATTATCGCTTGGCAAGAAAAGTGAACTTAGTGATGCCCTCCTTAACGATATTTTTCTTCCAGACTCCACCGTTGGAGCACAAGGAGTGGTGACAGCAATAGAAGAGGATGGCAAAACAGTACAACTATGGTTAGCAGGAATACCTTTACAAGTTCTGGAATATTACGGTGTTAATTCCCAATTCACTCTCCTTAACCAAGACGGATCAACAACACCAATGGTGCTGCGATCGCGAATTGGATTAACAGCAAAAGCCCTAGTGTATGGTAATAGCGCGAATTCCCCAAAAGTCGGACAACTCGTTACTGAAGCAGTGCGAGTCTTTGCCCGGAATATTAGTTTAACAGTTGCCCTGGACACCAAATTGGAAAGAATTGAGCGGGTAGATGCCACAAGTGCATTTGCCACAGTTGCCTATGCATCATCGGTAGTAGCAGGGGAACAAGCAGCTGATTACGTGTTTGGTAAGTTGCCAGAAGCAAACAATAAAGACAAAACATCAACACTGGTATCTTCCAGTCGTCGCTATGGTTTATTTACTCTTTCGAGCGAGCTGATTCCCAATACAGATGGGGAATCGGGAGAAGCCGTGAAAGTGGCAGTGCAGCGATTATCGCCGAAACTACAAACATTATTGGCGGCAAAGTTATGGCGATTAACAGAGAATGAAGGTTCTTCCCGCTTGGGAATCAAGGCAAGTTTAGAAGATCTGAACAGTCTGGTGCCTCGAATACTCATGCAACGAGAAACCTCACGCACTCAACAGGGGGAGAGGAAAACACTGCCTACTACAGAAAGTATTCTCACCGTTCCAATTGGCAGTCGGATACAGTACCAGGTGCAAAACACGAGCGATCGTCCTGTCTATATAATGCTATTGGGATTAAATAGTAGTAGAACTGCAATCGGGCTGTGTCCTTGGCAAAAAAACACTCTTCCCGAAAATCCAGAAGCTAAATCACTCCTATTTGATGTCATGATTGCTCCTGGAGAAAGCCGCACGATACCACAAACCACTTCTGGTTTTGAATGGGTGGTGCAAGCACCAGCTTCTTTAAGTGAAACCCAACTCATATTTAGCACCGCTCCTTTTACCCAAACCCTCGCAGCTTTGGAAACTGCTAAGCATCCTTCAGCAGAACAACATCGCATTCAGCCACTTATAAATCCTTTAGAAGTTGCACAAGCCGTTCTCCAAGACTTGCACAATGCCAGCAATAAGGGCGACAATAGTAACACTGTTGATTCCTATACTTTGGATGTGAATAATTGGGCAAGTCTCAGCTTTGTTTATCAAGTCGTGTGAACGAGCCAGCTCACTAGAAAGAAGTATCGGGACGCTACTTAAATGGAAGGTGCTGGTACTGCTGGCTGGCTTGTAACACTGCCTGAAGATAGTTCTACAGAGGGAGTGGGGAAAAGGATAGATGGAGTGTATATCAGAAAGCATTTAATCGCTACTGTCGCTCTTACTTTATAGTCCCTCAAGGATCTAATAAATCTACGTTTCTTCATGCTTTGTATTATGGGGAAGAGGAGGAAACCGCTCCCTTTCAAGTCATTTTCACATAAAATCAGGTATGCGGGAGAAATAAAATAGCATGACCACGAACCAACCAGAGTCCATAGCCGAACGCATAGACAGACTAGTGCCGCAAGGCGTTCGTCAAAAGTCACTCATTCAAAAGTCAAAAGTATTATGGAATGGGCTTTTTATGGATTTGAAATGGTTGCCTTATTTCCGCCGCGTTGTACTAGAATAGCTAATAAACCTATTACAAAAATTTTAACTAATTTAGGATTGAACCTAAAAAACTTAGCCTTATTATTAGCAGTTTTACATGAATGTAATTCTTTAAGTGCTTCCTCAGCATCTAGAAAACGTTTATCTAGCTTTCGTTAAACCATTTTTTCTAACCAGTGATCAAAAGAACGAGACAATTTAGGTATCTTTTTTTTAAAATTAATACGCTCATTTTCATCAATTAAATCTCCAATATTAATTGATTTCGTCCTTGTTGAGTGCTGAATTAGATGCTTGGGAGCAAGTTGCAGCAAATACGGATTTTGAAACGGTACAGAGGTAAAAAATACTTTTTGCGACTGCTAGTACAACAAGGCAAAAGTCAAAAGTCAAAAGTCAAAAGAAAGAACACTTATTTTATAAGCTTTTTACCTATTTCAGATGGGTGGGTTATTTCCGCCGCTCTGTACTAGTCAGAAAATTTCAGTTAAATCTAGAACAAAACCAGGCAATACATCCTCACCAGAAAGACTCTGGGGAAAGTCTAGCACCTTAACAGCTTGACCGGGACGATAAATCTCGACCCGCTTATTTTGCGGATCTATCAACCACCCCAAGCGAACACCATTGTTGATAAATTCCTGCATCTTATCTTGTAACTTCTTCAAGCGATCGCTTGGTGAACGTAATTCCACAACAAAGTCAGGAGCTAAAGGCGGAAAAGTCTGACGCTGCTCAACCGAAAGTGATTCCCACCGCTCAAGCTGCACCCATGAAGAATCAGGAGAGCGTTCAGCACCGTTAGGTAATTGAAAACAGGTTGAAGAATCAAAGCATTTTCCCTGTTTGTTCTGTTTACTCCAACGCCTTAATTGATAGTTAATTTCCGAATTGCGATCGCCAGTTTCTCCTCCTGTAGGTGACACGATAATTAGTTCTCCTTCTGCAGTCCGCTCAAATTTAATGTCTGGGTTAGCTGCACAGAGTTGATAGAAAGCTTCGTGTGTCAGCGGTCCCAATGGGTTAAGATCAAGGGCTAGGGCGCTCATCATAATGTTTTCTACTTTTTCATACAGTGACTCTATGTATAGTGCATTAGACTTACTATAGGCTCACTTGCTGTTGTTCTTTGTTCTTTTGTAATCCAGAACACAATCTATTCATTGCATTTACGTATGCCTGAGCGGAGGCCACGATGATATCAGTGTTTGCTGCGTGACCTGAATACACTCGCCCTTGATGCTGTAATCTAATGGTGACTTCTCCAATAGCATCAATACCTGCTGTTACCGATTGTACAGAAAACTCAATCAACTGGTTCGGCATATCTACCACGCGGTTGATCGCTTTGTAAACAGCATCCACTGGCCCTGTGCCGATCGCCGCATCAGTTAATTCTTCACCTTCTGGAGTCCGCAGGGTGACTGTCGCGGTGGGACGGGCGAGATCGCCGCAGGAAACTTGCACCAACTCCAAACGGAACAAATCGGGGGCTTGTTGGATTTCATCGTTAACAATTGCTTCCAAATCCCAATCAGAAATTTCTTTCTTTTTGTCTGCAACCTCTTTAAACCTGACAAATGCTTTATTCAACTCTGTTTCTGACAGTTCAAATCCCAATTCTTTCAAGCGAGTGCGGAAGGCATTTCTCCCCGAATGTTTACCCAAGACAATGAGATTTTCTGTCAATCCAATTAATTGGGCATCCATAATTTCATAGGTGAGCTTATTTTTCAGCACCCCATCTTGATGAATACCAGACTCATGAGCAAAAGCATTTGCCCCGACAATTGCTTTATTTGGCTGTACCAGCATTCCTGTCAAATTGGAAACTTGGCGCGAGGTTTTATAAATTTGTCTCGTGTCAATATTTGTCAGGGGTGCTTCCGAATCAACCGGACGTCCTAAAAATGGGTTAAAATACTGTCGTCGGACGTGCAAAGCCATTACCAATTCTTCTAACGCTGCATTTCCTGCCCGTTCGCCAATCCCATTGATCGTGCATTCTAACTGTCGTGCGCCATTTTTCACGGCTTCTAGGAAATTAGCAACTGCTAAACCTAAGTCATTGTGTCCGTGAACGGAAATAATTGCTTTATCAATATTAGGAACATTTTCTTTAATGCCTTTAATTATTGCGCCAAATTCACTTGGTGTCGTATAACCAACTGTGTCTGGAATGTTAACTGTTGTCGCGCCTGCAGCGATCACTGCTTCTAATACTTCGTAAAGAAATTCTGGATCGCTACGTCCGGCATCTTCTGGAGAAAATTCTACATCCGTAGTGAAAGTTTTGGCGTAGGCCACCATTTCTCTTGCGATCGCCAGAACTTCTGGTTTTGTTTTCTTTAATTTGTACTCGAGGTGAATATTGCTTGTGGCGATAAAAGTATGAATTCTCCCTTTAGCTGCTGGTTTGATAGCTGCTGCTGCTGCTTTAATATCATCTTGCCTTGCTCTTGCCAAAGAGCAAATGACAGGTCCATTTTCTGTCCCTACCGTAGAGGCAATTTTGCTAACGGCCTCAAAATCTCCAGAACTGGTAAAGGCGAAACCTGCTTCTATCACATCTACGCCCAAACGTGCCAGTTGCTTAGCAATTGTTAGCTTTTCATCTATATTTAAGGTTGCTCCCGGACTTTGTTCACCATCTCGAAGTGTAGTGTCAAAAATAATGATTTTTTCGGGCAAAGTATTCATTTCCAACTCCTTGTATAGTTTTTCCTTGTGGTTTAAAAGTAAGCATTCAGCGGTTAGCTGTCAGCTATCAGCATGTATGATAGTGCTAATCCAATATCTGAGTATTTTTATAATTCCATTTATAGCTGATTGATGAATGCTTCTGCTTTAAATACCTTAAACTTTATTTTTTGACTTGTACGTTATGTAAAAAATAATTGCTTATTTTACTAACCTTCTACTTTTTCTATTCGCTCCCGGATATCGTTTAAATCTATATATCTGTCCGTGGCATTACGCAATTCTCTGGCTATCATTCCTTCAGTTGATACTACTGTAATATAAGTACTTTTTCCTCTTAATAATTCGATAGCTCTTTCAAAATCTCCATCTCCACTAAACAAAACGACTCGGTCATACTGATCTACTGTATTAAACATATCTACAACAATTTCAATATCTAAGTTGGCTTTTTGTGAATAACGACCCGAGGCATCATCATAGTATTCTTTGAGAATTTTAGTTCTAACGGTATATCCTAAACTAATGAGAGCATCTCTGAAACCTCGCTGATCTTGAGGGTCTTTTAGACCTGTATACCAAAATGCATTGATTAAGGCTGTTTCCGACTGTTCGTTTCTAAAGTATTCTAAGACGCGCCTTGGGTCAAAAAACCAGCCATTTTTTTGTTGAGCATAGAACATATTGTTTCCGTCTACAAAAATAGACAGACGATTCATTGGAGAACCCATAGAAAGTTACACCTAATAATATATAAAGAATTTAGATGGAACAATAGATTATAGCAATTATAAAATGTTAAATTCGATAATATCTATAAACATATTGTCATATATAGTTGTTATCTAACCTCTCTTAAAGCATAAAATTGACTGTCTCTCAGATGCTGAACCTTTTTCACCGTCGGCGCTATTAGATGCTCCCACGATCAAAATCTACCAATAAAATCGACTAAGTAACATGATTCATCGCTGTATACCAATCAAGTTTACTCCTAAAGAGGTATGTAATAAGCTATGAATAGGTTGTGACTTAATGCTCATATACGGCTTTTATGATTAAACGGAGGACACAGGCGATCGCATTGATCACTCAGCTTCAAGGGATGGACAGCAAACCTCGTCTTATAGAGTAGAGTAGAGTCGCAGAACATCTTCGTTTTTGGCAGAATCAAGCCGCAACGTCGTATGTGTCTGTGAAACAGTAACAAAGAAAAACACTTGTCGTTTATTGAAAAAGGAGTGCATGACATTAGAATACACGAAGTAGAAAATAACATACTCAAGATTTAGGACTCAGAACTCATGTCTATTTTGGTGAGAAACAAAAGATAAGTTACAAAAATATAAGATTCTCATTCTTAGCCTTACTCTAAAGTTAAGAGCGTATAAAAAAACAAAGGGATCATACGTAAATCATTCGGCAATATGATATGCCAAAAGAAACTATATCCAGCTTAACCAAAAAACATATCTCAGCGACTAATAGACCAACGAGTAAACAAACAAAAGCAACTGCGACGGTATCGCTACGTCACTCAAAGCTAATGGCACGCTTGGGTCATCTGTTTGCCAGTACTTCGGTAGTGGTAGCTTCCCTACTCGCAACTTCTAGTTCAGACTTACCTAAAGTGATGGAAAGTCAGGCACAAACGGTATTTTATCTCATGCGTGGAGCAGTCGTTCCTCCAGAAGATATTGTGATTTTGGCAATTGACGAAGAGTCTATATCCATTCCACAGCAGTACTACCAAACAGATCCACAACAGTATGCCAATTTAGAACCCTTGAAAGCTTTTCCCTTCAAACGTGAGGCATATGCTAAGGTTATTGATAAGTTGATGAAAGCCGGAGCACGTTCTGTTGCCCTGGATGTAGTATTTGACACACCTAGTCGTTATGGAGAGACAGATGATCGCCGATTGCAACGGACATTGCGGGCGTTTGCAGGCAAAGTGACCTTAGCTGCCAGCTACAATGATTCGGAGATTTACCAAGGGCAGATTAACAAACTAAACGAACCTCAGCCCTTATTTTGGACAAAGCCAGTGTCGGTCGGCTTGGTGAATTTCCCTTTAGAGGTAGATGGTAAAATTCAAAAATTAAGCAGTGAATATATTAAATCGTTAGCAGATACAGATGATGCCTTAGTCGTGGATATACCCTCCTTTGATGAAGCGACTCTTAAGGCAGCTAAAGTCAATTATCTCCTACCAAAGGGCAATCGGATTTATTTTTACGGACCGACAGGTACGTTTAAAATGATTTCCTTCATGCACGTACTAGAACCAGAGAATTGGAACACTTATTTGCAGCAGGGAAAAGTTTTCAAAAACAAAGTCGTCCTCATAGGCGCAACAGATAAGTTGCAAAAAGATTATTTTCCAGTACCTGCTTCCACAAGCTGGCTGTCTTCTCAGGAAATGTCAGGTGTGGAAGTTCATGCCAACGCGATCGCAACTTTAATGGAAGGTAAGGCAATCTCCCAAGCCATTGAAAATCCAATAGGGTGCGGTTTATTTGTCTTCGGTTTAGTAGGTGGATGTGGTGTCATAGTTGCTAGAAAAAAGCCAGGAATAACAAGATTTTTCTTAAGCGTTGCTCTGGCAATTTCTTGGGGAGGAATAAGTTATGTGTTATTTCTCTACGGTCAGTTAATTTTTCCCACAGCTGTGCCAGTGGTCGCGATTACGGTGATCGGACTCTGCTATTTGGGAACTGAAGTAGTCAGGGAAATATTAAGAAAAAGCCAATTGGTGAAGATTTTTCAGAAATATGCATCTCACCAAGTTGTCCAGGAGATTCTCAGCCAACAGGATGATCTCAGAGATCTCCTCCAGCAAAGGGAAATGGCGTTATCAGGAAAAATCCTGGAAGGACGCTACAAAATTGTGAGAGTTCTCGGTTCTGGTGGATTCAGTGAAACTTACATTGCTGAAGATATGAAACTTCCCGACAATCCTTTATGTGTTGTTAAACAGCTAAAACCTGCCAATACTAAATCAGAACAGTTGGTGATCGCCAGACGTTTATTTAACTCAGAAGCTAAAACACTGTACAAGTTGGGAACAAATAACCAAATACCTCAGCTTTTTGCTTACTTTGAAGAGGAAGAAGAATTTTATTTAGTTCAAGAGTATATAGTTGGTCATGCTTTGAGTCAGGAACTGCCAACGGGTAAACGCCTGCAACAGGCAAAAGTTATTGAGATTTTACGCGACTTATTACAAACATTAACGTTTGTCCATCATAACGGCGTGATTCACCGAGATATTAAACCCAACAATATCATCCGGCGAGACTCAGATAGCAAGCTGGTACTGATTGACTTTGGTGCTGTTAAGGAAGTCACCACACAACTGCTTAATAATCCAGAACAAACAGCTTTCACCATTGGTATTGGGACTAGAGGTTATGCTCCAAGCGAGCAATATTATGGGCGTCCTCAATACAGTAGTGACATCTATGCAGTTGGCATGATTGCTATTAAAGCTTTAACTGGCATAGCTCCCCATGAAATCGAAAGAGATGCAAGTGGAGAGTTAAAATGGGTTGATAAGGCAGACGTAAGCGACGCTCTTGCTAAAATTCTCAGTAAGATGGTGTTGGAGGACTTTCAGCAGCGATATCAATCTGCATCCTTAGCACTTGAGGAACTTGACGAATTGATAAATTATGAAGACACAAAATCTTTGTCCAACAACGGGTTGTTAATCAATACTTTATCTCTGGAATATGATTCTGATACTCCGACTACACCTTGGGTGGAAGTATCTGAAGAAACTTCACAATGGCCATCTTCCACATCCATCTTACCGCCACGTTCGTAAATTATTGGCAATTTTTTTAACTGCTAGATATTACCGCAATTTCTAGTAATTAGGACTTACGCATTGAGAGAAATTGTCTGATATGCTTTCAGCATTTTTAGCGCCTCAACTTTTGATTTTTCCACGAATGAGAGTTTTCCCGTCCACCCTAGGGGCTCTGGACCAAGAGCCCTTACGAGTCGGAAACGACCATGATCCGTTAATACACAAGATATTTAATTTGTATAGTGCGTAAGTCCTAGTACAACAAGGCAAAAGTAAAAAGTAAAAAGTAAAAAGAAAGAACCTTATTTTGTAAGGGTTTTAACTATTTCAGATGGGTGGTTTATTTCCGCCGATCTGTACTAGTAATTTTCAAATCTTGGACACTTGCACAGGAAGCAATAAAGTTTGCTTAGAGGTGATTAGTGAGAATTTCAAGCGTGTAGAGACACCAGTGAACTACCCCGCCTCAAGGAGACGGGGCGTTCGTCAAAACCCTTATGGATAGGAGGATGTCAGGTACTTCGTCTTGGATCAGAGCGTATCGTTGGGATGGTAGGAGTTGTCGTGGTTGTTGGGGTGGTAGGAGTTTGAGTGGTTGTTGGGATGGTAGGAGTTTGAGTGGTTGTTGGGATGGTAGG
The DNA here is from genome assembly GCA_937873135.1 of uncultured Scytonema sp. GTDB lineage: Bacteria > Cyanobacteriota > Cyanobacteriia > Cyanobacteriales > Nostocaceae > Rhizonema. The sequence continues at coordinate 14,213 of CALMVQ010000214.1, forward strand.
AGTTTGAGTGGTAATGGGGATGCTAGGAGTTTGAGTGGTAATGGGGATGCTAGGAGTTTGAGTGGTAATGGGGATGCTAGGAGTTTGAGTGGTGACAGGGTTGGCTAGATTAACCACTGGCTTGCGATTGTTGTCCCTATTTGATAGGATTTCTCCTATATCTTGTAGATTTCTGACTGGAAGCTTGTCTCTAGTAATACTGTTATTAGGCAAATTTGAGGTATTGGAAGTCTGCCCAGAAAAATCCAAATTTTTAATGACTTGCTGACTAATGAGTGGTGACTGTTCTTTCAATGCGGCGAGAGTTTCAGCTTGAACCTTTGCGAGCGCAGGATCTGGATGAGTTACCCCTGACTGATTGAGATAAAGTCCCTTAACTAAATCGCTTGTATTGTAAAAAGTTCTCAAATCAAAATTGTAGAACCTTTGAAATTTCCCTTGAACTATCACCATTAATTGTCCTGCTGCCAGCATTTGACTTTGAGAAGCATCTTTATTGAAAACTTGAATGCCACTATTTGTCAGCGCACCAACAACTGTCGTGTCTGTTTTTTCGTCATAATGCACAAATAACGCCGAACCGCGAATTGCAGCGGCGGCACTCGGCGTGTTCACACGGGTTCGACCATTTCCTGGTGGAATTAGCAGCAGTACAGTTCCACTTGACAGGCTAAAGTTTCGAGTCTTTGGTAAAAATCGAAATATCGTTTCTTGTCCCACCCGAGCCAAAGATCTGTCATTGAAGCGCAAGTCTGCCAGGGAAGCGCGACCTGTTGCCAACCCATCTCCTGGTATCATGGCATCGCGTTTGTGTGCCTGACGCCTCGGCTGATTTTGAGGCATGAGTTGCACTACATTTCTAAGGTCCTGTACTTCAGCTTTTGTTAAAGCAGTCGTAGCACTTGCGCGATTTGGTGGCGGAATTAACAAAACTCCCCATAAAGCAACCGCGATTATTGGCAATTTGCGAAACATAGTTTCAATCCTCAGTTAATTTCACTAAACCACATTGTTTGAAGACTAGTTTTGACGTTAAAAGTTTGACCTATTATTTTTTTATTAAATTTATTCATATAACAATTTATGAGTTAAAAGGAGTCAACCATTCAGCATGATTCAATGTGACTGATTAATAGTAGTTCAATGCCTACAATATTAATTACGGAAATAAAGTAATTTTTTTCTTCTTGACACCTCTAACTTAAAGGGGGCAGTCATTCTGACTCCTTCTCATATAATCTCCCCTAAACTTTATAGATATATCCAAAATATTACTACCCTTACTTTTTCTAAATTTGCATTATTATTTTTGCCGTTGTTTTATGACATAATAGGAATTTTATAATTCAATTTCATTAAGTACAAATACTCCTTAATGTGGTTAAATCCGCAGAGAAATTGAATATTCCTACTGGAACTGAACATACAGCTGATTGGTCTACGTTTGCCAAAAGAGGTCGAAAATGCAACCTAATGGTTGGAAAAATATATGGTGCTGGATTTTGTTAGCCTTTAGTAGTAACAACTTATGTTGCACTAGGGTAGATGCAGCGTGGGCTCAAAATCCAAACCGATGGAGTCGTAAAGATGAATTTGTTCCAATAATAACATATCCGGTAATCGCGCACATAACTGATCAGCCATTCCAAAAGCTTGGGCCACAAAAAAAGCTAAATGTACTTTCTAGAACTAAAGATACGGGAATAGTTTTATACGCAAACTCATTAAAGCCTAGTTTATACTCGCAAATACTGCCTCCTCCCAACCAAACCAATCAAGCACAAAATAGCAATCCACAGCGTAACGATCCACCACCACTGGAAGGACCAATCAACGATTTTCCCAAACCTTCTCCAACAGAAGTCGAGCAACGCTTAAATCCACTTAACTTAAATTATACACAAAGAATAGAAAGGTTGCAAAAGTTACTCCAAGAGAAAAAACAACCTTCCTCAGAGTCAAATAGCAATAGTGAACTGGGCGACTTTGTTTTAGAACCACTCCCACTCAACCAAATACCAGTGCCTCCCGCCAAACCACCCATAGCTAAATCTAAATCGAAACCTATTGGTTACTTACTAGGTCGTGTTGGCTACTTTCGGACAAATAACATTTTTTCTTCAGTTCCTTCAAGAGAAGACGGCTTAATTCTTGCTGGATTGACGTTAGCCTCTGCACCATTGCCCTTAAATTCCAAGACTTATTTGATTGGCTCGATTGATGCCAACCAGGTTTATTACACTAATCAATCACAATATGATTACAATCAACTCAGATTTAACCTTGATATTTATCAGCAGTTAACATCACGAATGTATGGAGATATCGGTTGGACGAATCAACAGTTGTTCTACCAACGTAGTAACTCTAACAATTACCACTCTGGCGATCGCTTTTTAAATGAGAATTCTTTCCGCCTCTCTTTAGGACGAAAAGATCCATTCACTTCCAAGTTATCGTTGAATAGCTTCTATGAATTGCGTCTGAGTTTTACTGACCCCCCTAGTGGTATAGACAGCCGCAATCGGGTCATTAATTCCTTATGGCTTTCTTTGAACTACGAATTGCAAAAACCACTGCAAGTAGGTCTTGACTACCAGTTTGGCTTATCAAACTTCACCCAACGCCGAAGAGAAGATCAATATCACCAGATCTTTGGTCACTTGACTTACGGAATTTCTGACTATAGTAATGTAAGTTTGCAAGGTGGTGTTACTTTAGGTAATTCTACTGAGCGTAATATTAATTTTGATGGCTGGTTTTTCACACTTAATTACGTTTTGCAATTGGGAAGGTTTTGAGGCAACTACCATCCGTAAATCTCCTGCTGTATGTGTGATGGGTTACTTGCCCCGACCAACGAGCGCGATTACGACTCTCGTTCTAGTTTGACGGAGTCGCGATTTATTTTTATGGATATCCCTGAAGGTCAGTCAGTAGTTAGTAGTAAACAACCAACAACGAATTAATAACTAATCCAATCACTCCAACTACCAGCATAAAGTTTACCCGTATGAATTCCAGCCAGTTCTAAAGATAATAAGTTTACACAAGCAGTCACACCAGAACCACAATAAACAAAAATTTCTTCTGCTTGTTCTAGCTGCTCCCAACGGCGACGTTGCTCTTGAATGGGAAGTAGGTAGCCTGTAGTATCTGTAACTTCAAGCCAAGGATAGTTCAATGCACTGGGAATATGACCGGCAATTTTATCAATTGGCTCTGTTAATCCTAAATAACGATCGCTCTCCCGTGAATCCACTAAAACGACCTTTGGACTATCTTTCCGAGTTTTCACTGTCTCTCTATCGACAACCATCAGTGTTTGTACTTGGGGAGTGAGGGAAGCGATTCTCGGTTCGGGAATAACATCTGTGACGGGATACCCAGCTTTTTGCCATCCAGCAAAGCCTCCATCTAAAACTGCTACTTGCTCGTGTCCAAGATAGCGTAATAGCCACCACAGACGAGAGGCAAAGGCGAAGCGGGAATCATCGTAAGCGACAACGATTGTTTGAGAATTTACCCCAATTGTTGATAACATTTGGGCCAATTTAGTCGGGTTGGGTAAAGGATGTCTGCCTCCGTGTTCTTCCACAGGACTCGAAAGATCCTGGTTTAAGTCTAGATAATAAGCTCCATTGATATGACTCGCTTGGTACTGCTGTCGTCCCAATTGTGGTTCGGCAAAAGAAAAGCGACAATCCACTATAACGACTTGCGGAGCGTTAAGGTGTTCAAATAGCCATTCTGCAGAAACAATCAAAGAAGTATTAGTCATAAAAGTCAAAAAAATATGAATTAGAAATTATCAAGTTCTTCTAGCACTTATGATTTTGATTACACATTATCTTTTATTTTATTGACACAATGTTGGACTCAGAGACTTTTGTACCGCAAGCAACAGCGGATGGCTCCTTTACCTTCTTTTCCAAAGAGTTTGGTGAGTCATTTCACAGCCATTATGGGGCACGGCAAGAGAGTTTTCTCAAGTTTGTGCTTCCAACTCAACTAGCACGGCAAGCCAACAGACCACTGTTGCGGTTGTTAGATGTTTGTTATGGACTAGGATACAACACTGCTGCTGCTTTGCAGACAATTTGGACAGTTAATCCCAACTGTTATGTCGAAGTCATTGGTTTAGAACTGAATGCAGCCGTACCACAAGCAGCGATCGCTCATAACTTATTCGACGAATGGAATTGCGAATCTACTCAAATTTTGACACAGCTAGCTTTTGATCGTGAAGTGCAAACAGATAGACTGACAGCGAAACTATTCATTGGCGATGCTAGAAATTCAATTCAGTTACTACGTCACTCTAGTTTCCAAGCTCACGCAATTTTTCTCGATCCTTTCTCACCACCTCAGTGTCCTCCTTTATGGACTATTGAATTCATTCAACAACTTTCTCTGTGTTTACACGAGTATGGCTTCCTCGCGACTTATTCCTGTGCTGCTGCTGTACGCACAGCGCTTTTAGCAGCCGGGTTACAAATAGGTTCTACACCACCTGTAGGAAGACGAACACCTGGTACAGTTGCAGCCCATATAACAAGAGGAGGAGAAAATGAGTGTACAACCTTTAGTCTCCACAACTCCTTCACTCTCTCAGAAACGGAAAAAGAACATTTGCTAACTCGTGCTGCTGTTCCCTATCGCGATCCAGGATTGAACGATCCTGCTGATGTCATACTCGAACGCCGACGACAAGAGCAGCAAGCCTGTTCGTTAGAGCCTACCTCTCGTTGGCGAAAACGTTGTTTATCTAAAAATTGAAGCAGAATGCTGTTTTAGTCCTCTTGAATTATTGTTCTCTAACCCTCTGTATGTCCCTACCGCTTCTTGAGCATCCAGATCGTTGCCATCATTGTAATATTTTTTACAAAATAATTGCTTAATTTGGTAAATCATGAGTTAATAATTTATGTGATGTGAATCACTAAAGTATAGGTAGTCCGTCACTGCTAAGTTGGGCTGAGAGTAGTTTGATAATCACTATGACTCGGACGGGAAGATGTGTAGTTGTATAGCTTATGATCGGAACTTTGATCTAAATTTACCCTGTCAAGTGTCAAGACATCCTTATTATGTTAAAAAAAATACGTAAAAAACCTGATTTAAGATTTATAAGAGTTGTTCATACTGTAATAGGAGCAGACAAATTAATCGTCAATAGTACTGATTATGTTCTCAACATAACTAAAGAATTTTTACTATGAATGATAGTAGCAAATATCAAGATAAAGTAAATTCAGAATAAAAGGATATCAACGAAAAAATTATTTTTTGAAACAAAACACAGTCAACAAACTTTCTAAAATTGGAGTACCCTTGTGGTGCAGTGGAAATCCAAATATACTCAATCGATCAAACAAGTTGCTAGTGGTTCTATCCCAGCAAACATAGTTCAAAATCTTGATGTAAATCAGAGTTTAATATTGCAGAATATAGAAGATTCTGCTATAGATTTATCGCAACACGATTTGATACTAGATCAGGGCGAATCTTCGTCTTTAAAGAATAATAGTGTCAATGACAATTACAATTCATTAGTGGTGAGAACGCCACAAGCCAAAAATTCGATAGTGGATGGCTTTGATTCAGAGGCACCAAAAGTTTTAGTAGTTGACGATCATGCTGCCAGTCGCATGACGGCTGTTGCTCTGTTAGCATTGGAAGGCTACGAAATCATTGAGGCAGAGAGCGGTTATGCTGCTGTGGAACTAGTTACTCAGAAACACCCAGATCTCATTTTGCTGGATGTCATGATGCCGGGAATGGATGGGTTTGAGGTATGCCAGTTGCTCAAGCAAGATGAGCAGACAAGACTCATCCCAGTCATTTTTATTACGGCTCTTAATGACAGGCGCTCGCGTATCCAGGGAATTGAAGTCGGGGCAGATGATTTTATCTCTAAACCCTTTGATCGTGTTGAATTGGCGGCGCGTGTTAAGTCCTTGGTGCGACAAAAGCGCTTAAATGAAGATTTAGATCATGCCGAAAAAGTTCTATTCTCTATTGCTCAGGCGATTGAAAGTCGCGATCCCAATACTGGCGATCATTGTGAACGATTAGTAAAATTTGGCAAAGCTTTTGGCGAACACCTCAATTGCTCTCGTACCCAAATTCGAGATTTGATGTGGGGTGGTTATCTTCATGACATCGGTAAAGTAGGTATTCCCGATGCGGTACTGCTCAAGTGCGGCAAACTGACAAACGAAGAGTGGGACATCATGAAACAGCACGTTGTCATTGGAGAAAAAATTTGCCAACCACTGCGTAGTATGCGGGGAGTCATTCCCATCATCCGCCATCATCACGAACGTTGGAACGGCTCGGGCTACCCTGATGGACTGATAGGCGATAATATTCCCTACTTGGCGCAAGTGTTTCAAATGGTTGACATTTTCGACGCCTTGACAAGCGAACGACCTTACAAAAAAGCTTTCACAAAAGAAAAAGCACTCTCCATTATGGCAGAAGAAACACTTAATGGCTGGCGCAATGCTAAGCTCATGCAACAGTTTACAGAGTTTGTTAATTCTGGCAATGAATGGCGAAAACTCTAATAACAAGAGCCCACGAGCAGGAGAGAATAATAACTTCTGACTCGTGAGTCCTGTCTTTCCATTACCGATTATCCTCTTAACTGGTATCATTAATGAGCCTATACTTAAAGCGCGTAATAGCTAATAGCTAAATATGGTAGTTGTAGCAATTCTAGCGGCAGGACGCGGGACACGGATGAAATCACATATACCCAAGGTTTTACATTCTTTGGGTGGGCGATCGCTAATTGAAAGAGTTGTGGAAAGTGTCAAACCGCTTTCGCCTTCAAGACAGATGGTGATTGTCGGGTATCAGGCTGTGGAAGTGCAAGCAGCTATGCAGTCAATACTAAACCTTGAGTTTGTTGAACAGACTGTGCAACTAGGTACAGGTCATGCCATTCAACAATTACTTCCCCACCTAGAAGGCTATACTGGAGATCTACTGGTGTTATCCGGGGATGTACCGTTATTACGCACCGAAAGCTTGAGGCAACTGTTACAAACTCATCAAGAACACCAAAGAGCCGCTACGATCCTAACCGCGCATGTGACAAATCCTAAAGGCTACGGGCGTGTTTTTTGTAACGGGGAAAATATTGTGCAACAAATTGTTGAAGACAAAGATTGCACTCCCGAACAAAAACAAAATTGTCGGATTAATGCGGGAATTTACTGCTTTCGTTGGCAGGAGTTAGAGAAAATTCTGCCGCACTTGCAAACAAATAATGCTCAGAAAGAGTATTATCTGACCGATGCCGTAAGTCAAATGGAATCGGTAATGGCTGTAGATTTAGAGGATGATCAGGAAATTATGGGAATCAATGATCGCCTGCAACTCGCAACAGCATACGAGATTTTACAAAAGCGAATCAAAGAAAAATGGATGGCGGCAGGTGTCACTCTCATCGATCCCGCCTCCATCACAATTGACGATACCGTTCAATTACAACCGGATGTTATTATAGAACCCCAAACTCACCTGCGGGGTAGTACAGTTATTGAGACTGGGTGTCGTATTGGACCAGGAAGTTTGATTGAAAATAGCCAATTGGGTGAAAATGTTACGGTACTGTATTCTGTCGTAACAGATAGCAACGTGCAAGCAGGAACTAGGATTGGTCCCTATGCCAATTTACGCTCTCATGTAGAAGTGGGTGTCGGTTGTCGTGTGGGGAATTTTGTGGAATTAAAAAATACTCAGTTGGGCGATCGCAGCAACGTTGCTCATTTGTCTTATTTGGGTGATATGACGACAGGAAATTACGTAAATATCGGCGCAGGTACGATTACAGCCAACTATGACGGTGTGAAGAAACACCGTACAATCATCGGTGATCGCACTAAAACTGGCTCTAATAGCGTTCTAGTTGCACCGCTTACTCTGGGAAATGATGTTTACGTAGCAGCTGGTTCTACTGTTACAGAAAATGTCTCAGATGATTGTCTGGTGATCGCCCGTGCCCGTCAAGTCGTGAAACCAGGTTGGCGCAAGAAAAGTCCTGAGTGCTGAGTGCTGAGTAAATAGTGACTGAGATTGCGTTGAAATTTAGAATGTTTCTTTCTTCACTTTTTTCTGACTCAGGACTCAGCACTCAGGACTCAGCACTGACTCAGCACTCAGCACTCAGCACTCAGCACTCAGCACTGATTGTACCGACAGGAATTTCCAACGTGTCGCCAATCTTTTCGCCGTCGTGGTATGCGGCAAGGAGAATTTCACAAGTTTTTCCCCATGCGATCGCCCCAGTTGCATCAAGAGCGATCGCGCCGAAATCCCGCTTGTGTTCGTCTGCTTCTGTAAATGAGCGTTGCATAGCCTCTTTGAGGGACATCCCATCCGTGACACGTACGACAACACGTGCCGCAAAGCACTCATCTATAATGTCTTCTCCAATACCAGTACAAGTAACAGCAGCGTGAGGAGTAGCATAATTACCTGCTGGCATAGCAGAATCACTGACGCGCCCAATCCGTTCAAACCCCTTACCTCCTGTGGAAGTGCCCACAGCGAGTTTACCATTCGTGTCTAAAGCTACCACGCCAATCGTACCGCGTCGAGCATTTTTGGTTTCTAGCATTTCCTGTTCTGCAACCACATTCGCCATTGCTCTGTTAAAATTATCCTGACGTTCCTGTATCCACTCTTGCAACCGCAAATCAGTTAAACCGTTATAAGTGGGAGTTTGTAATTCCCTTGCAAGTTCTGCCGCACCAAAATCTGATAGGACTCGGTCCGGAGAGGTTTGTAAAAATTCTACTAAGTTGATAGGATTTTTTACACGCGAAACATTAATGACGCCGCTAAAACTTTGGGACGTGCCATCCATAAGAGAGGCACTCATGCGGATTTGACCGTCTGATTGTAGCACCGAACCAGTACCGGCATTAAAGCACGGATCGTCTTCTAACATTTGACAACCCCGCACGACTGCCAATGCGGCACTAACACCTGATAGTAGTAAAGAATATACTTCCTCCACCACTGGATAAAGTGAGCTACGCACCACCGTCGCTCCCCCTTTACTTTTGAGGGAACTACCACTTCCCCCATGAATAATTAATTTGGGTTTGATCTTTAAATCCATCTCTTCCTTGCATGTTTGTAAGGGGTTATTCAATTTGTCTCATTTTTAGCTTCAGAACGACGCCGTCGGCAACGTTCTGAGCAATATTTCACATCATCCCAACAATCTTCCCATTTCTTGCGCCAGGTGAAGGGACGTTGACATACCGGACAGATTTTTGTTGGCAAGTCAGATTTAGAACGAACACGTCCCATATTTATACCGTGGAGATTTGAGGAGCGAGAAAGTGAGAGTTAGGACAACCATTATAACCAATAAGTTACAAAAGCATGACACTTTTGGGGAATTTAAGATAGGGTTTGTCCCCATTTAACCAGATAGTAAAATTGTGGAGCATTCAAAGCCTATAGCAGGAAAACTGTATCTATAACAATCACTGCCCGAAAGCGATCGCGCTGGTTATGATGTGACTTCACCAACCAATTGTCAGATCTGAGTGTAGCTTCTACTTACAATAAAGTTGGTAATTACTGATAAATATATAACAAACATAGAAGGAATATTGTCGCTAAATTGGATATCTATCAAGTTTTAGTTCGTCCCTTTTTGTTCTCTCTGGTAAAAACAGATCCCGAGTGGCTGCACCAGCAGACAATCAACAATTTAAGTCGATGGGGAAAGACTTCTCATCGCTCTCCTGCAAGCTGGATTGACAGAAGCCTACAGCAATCCTTGTGCCTCAGTAATCCACGTCTGGAACAAACTCTGTTTGGACTTCGCTTCCCTAACCCTATGGGTTTGGCAGCAGGGTTTGATAAGGATGGTGTTGCCGCGCCCATTTGGTCAAGCCTTGGTTTTGGCTTTGCAGAATTGGGAACTGTGACTTTTCATCCACAGCCGGGAAATCCGCCTCCCCGCTTGTTTCGCTTGCCTTTAGACAAAGCTGCCCTGAATCGTATGGGGTTTAATAATTGTGGTGCCCAGATTATGGCGACACGATTAGCACAAATCAGGCACGAGTCCACCTTGTCGATACCTATAGGTATAAATTTAGGTAAATCTAAGGTGACACCGTTAGAAGAAGCCGCAAAAGATTATCTCGATAGTTTTCGCTTACTGAAAGATTGCGGAGACTATTTTGTGGTCAATGTGTCTTCCCCTAATACCCCAGGATTGCGATCGCTCCAAGATGCTGCCATGCTAGGTACTATCTTGGATGTCTTGCAGCAGGAAAATAGCGCATACAAACCTCTTTTTGTCAAGATAGCACCGGATTTGGAATGGGAAGCGATCGCGGACATTATTTCCCTTGCCAACACCTACCGATTGGCTGGAATTATTGCCACGAATACCACTATTCGCCGTGATGGACTGAAAACTCAGATAATTTCCCAAACTGGCAAATCTGTCCGGGAAGAAGCAGGTGGTATAAGTGGTGTGCCCTTAAGTGATCGTTCCACTGAGGTTATTCGGTTTATTTGGCAGCAAACCCAAGGGCAATTGCCAATCATCGGCGTTGGTGGCATTTTTACAGATGAAGACGCCTGGGAAAAAATAACTGCTGGTGCAAGTCTTATCCAGGTTTATACAGGCTGGATTTATGAAGGTCCACTGATGGTACGCCGAATTCTTGCAGGTTTGCTTTCCAAGCTAGAACAAAACGGATTAAATTCCATCTCCGAAGCTGTGGGTTTAGAAGTAAAAAGTAGTATTCACTAACTTTTGCTTTCTTCTAAAGGGAAAAACTCCTTAATTTCTCGTGAGTATTTCCAGGCAATGCCATCCGGATCGCGGTTGCGACTCCATTCGGGAAACTCCGGATCGTCTCGCCGTTTATAGACAGTACTGGAATAAACATTGAGTCGCTTAGCCAGTTCAGATTGAATCAGAGATCCAAACATTAACTGTTTTTCTAGGGGTCGTTTGACTTCCTCCTGAGTCGGGGGTGGTGGTAATTGAGTTTCTAGTTCTTGTTGCTGCTTAGGGGGCGGTGGTGCTAGAAATGGTAAGGTCTTTTTGGCAACTGATTGAGAAATTAGTTCTTTGGGCGGCTCACTAATGTCAAGTATGCTGCCCAATGTACTAGATGTAATAAAGTAATACACATTGCTTTGGTCTTCCGAGTCTATGGCGTTGGCACCAAATTCCTTGGCTTTACTATCTAGGAAGCGCTTTGCCTTTTCCCCAGAAAAATTGCCCTTAAGTGCTAAGTCCATGGACGTAATTCTGCCTTGGTTTTCCTGAATCAATTTATGGAAAATCGGATTAACTTGCAGACTCCACTGTTGCCATTGATAACGCTGCCATATATTGAATGCTATGACCAGCAGGATGAACGCCAGCCACATTCGCCAGGTAGCAACTAGGAAAATAATCAAAAATGAGATTGGCAAAAGTAGAACGAGATAACCTTTGCCGTAACTTTCTATTGGTTTGTCACTCATGGCGGTAATTGCCAAGTGGTTTGTTGGAAAATAATAATATTATCTTGGCAAAAATTTGGACACTTGTTTGTATCATTTGTTTTCTTGCCGAAAATTTTTCCGGCAAACTGACAAAAGTAAGTAGTCAGACAAAATTAATTACACAAAATTGGGCTTGAATCCCCTGCCCAGCTTAGAAAGCAACGTGTAATTATTTCTGTCCAGGTACTTATTGCAGATCTTGATCGCATACCCCTGACCTACTATTGCCTACAAACTCATATTACTGAGATGGTCGCCACACTGAATGCAATAGGTTTGGGTCGAGGCGATCACTGCTTAAATGTCATGCCCCTGTTCCACATTAATGATTTGGTTGCGGCAGTCCTTGCATCGCTGAGTGCTGGAGCTAGTGTAGCTTTCCCGGTTTTGACTCTACGCGCTTTTTTACCTGGATTTTGACTTCCCTAAAGGGGCTAACTATTAGATGTTGAATCGACGTGTTAGCAGCTAATTTTATTTTTCCAACCACTTGACATCGAGAAATACATATACTACATTAATAATACAAAGCGAAGTTCACTTGTAGTAAATTCGCCGAGCGAACTTTGAACTTTGAATTGTTATGTGGCAGGTAGCTCAATTGGTAGAGCGCCAATTTTGCCCGAAAGGGCCGGAAGAATCGAGGGTTATCGCTTTTAACGGTCGCCCCCCTTGATTCGCCGGAGATGCAGGTTCAATTCCTGCCCCGCTACACCAAATCGGCGAATTAGGAGTGAGGAATAAAATTAAAACTCTTAACTCCTTACTTTATACGTGGTGGGTAGCTCAGTGGTAGAGCGCTAACAATCCTTTTTCACCCCTTGCCTACTAAGGCCGAAGAATGAGGGTTATCGATTTGGGTTCGAGAGGTCGCGGGTTCAAATCCCGCCCCACTACACCAATTTCAGTGATGAGTGAAAGGTTAGGAGTGAGGAATTTTATTTCCACTCCGCGCCTCCTGTACGGGCAGGTTTAATCAAATAACTTATCAGCTCCAAAATTAATCGCTAAAACCTGCCCCTACTCCGCGCCTCCTAACTTTAATTATGTGGCGGATAGTGAGAGTGGGTAGAACGCCGAAAACATCCTTGTTCATCCCTTGCCTGTAAAGGCCGAAGAATTAGGGTTATCGGCTTCCAAGCCGTATGTCGCAGGTTCGAGTCCTGCTCCGCCACCTTCCATTTTTGCCTGTAAAGGCTGGGAGATAATACAATGAACTACAAGTTCTTTACACAAAAAAAGACAGGGACACCACAGACTCAGCCTATCCCCGGACGGGAAGCAGAAATGATCCAGGGACGTTCTGGCGGTTGGATGTTTGATGCTGGGAGAAGGCAAATGCTGCGACGCTGTTTGCTGATTGGCACGGCACAAAGCACTTACTATGCAGGAAAGCAGGAGTTAACTGAGGATTTTGTCATGGTTGTCAGACAGGCGATCGCCGAAAATCCCCAGTTTGTGGTCGATGAAATCCTGTATGCCAGCGATGGACGTGCCATTAATAACAGTGCGCCGATCCTGGCGTTAGTCTTGCTGTCGATGGGTGAAGCACCAGAAGCCAAAAAGGCATTTGCGGAAATCTTCCCCAAAGTCATCCGCACGGGTAGCCATTTTTACGAGTGGTTGAGCTACACCAAGTCCATGCGCGGATTTGGTAAGGTTGTGCGCGAAGCAGGGAAAAACTGGTTTTTACGAGAAGATGTTAAGGGTTTGGCTTACCAGTTGTTGAAGTACCAGCAACGCCATAACTTTTCCAGTCGCGACGCCTTGCGTTTGTTCCATATCAAACCACCAACAGTAGAACACCAACAATTGTTTGAGTGGGTTGTTAAAGGATGGGAAGTCTTACCATCAGAAATCCCTTCTACGGCCTTGGTACAGATTTGGTGGTATGAGTGGCTGAAGCGCAATCCAGATCGGACACATGAAGCCATTCTCCAAGGACGCCTAACTCACGAAATGGCAGCACCTATAGGCAAGATGGACAAATCCGCTTGGCAGTTGCTGTTCCAAGAAATGCCAATTGGTGCATTGCTCAGGAACTTAGGTTCGCTGACTGAACTGGGTGTTTTGCGAACTGATGAAAGCGGCAATTTACTGCGGGTGGAAGCAGTTCTTAACAACAAAGAACATCTGCGTAAAGGTCGCATCCACCCTATTGATGTCTTAAAAGCCCTTAAGACTTATCAATCAGGTGGGAGTTTGGGACGCAGTAAGAAAACTTGGAATCCAGTTAACAGAATTGTAGACATCTTAGAAAAGGCGGTTGAATTGTCTTTTGATGTCGTCCAACCCACAGGCAAAGTCTTCATGCACGCCGTAGATGTTTCTGGTTCTATGGGTGGCTTAGTTGCGGATATGGGACTAAGTTGTTGTGAAATTGCCACAACAATGGCACTGGTGACAGCAAAAGCAGAGAAGAACTACATGATTCGCGGCTTTAGTACTGAATTCCGCGACTTGGGAATCACAGCCAAAGATAGTTTTAATTCAGCGGTTCGCAAAGCTAGCAATCAAAACTTCGGCGGAACAGATGCGTCTGTGACTTATGACTGGATGATAAAAAACAAGTTCAAAGCAGATGTCGTCTGCTGCTGGACTGATAGCGAGAGCTACGCCAGTAGCTATCAACATCCCTCTCAAGCGCTTGCCAAGTATCGGCAAAAAGTAAATCCAGAAGTCAAGGTGGTATACGTTACCCTTGCACCGTACCAAATAACACTGGTAGATCCAGAAGATCCTCTGTCATACGATATTGGAGGCTTTGATCCTGGAGTACCGCAAATGATACAGATGATTGCAAGTGGAGACGTTTGATGTGCGGATTGCTGCCTCCATAACATACTGCTCTGTTGAGCCAACACTGCGAACTAAAGTTACGCGGATTCAGGCGCTTAAGTGGATGGTGTGTTGATTGGAATATCCACGACGAAGTCCTCTCTAGTAGTAGCAATAAAGACAGAACGATCAATGAAAAAGGTATAAATAAGAACGTTTCCTTCTATTTAGACGTTATAGAAATATAACAACCTTTAACAACTCTTCCACTTGTATTTGTAATCACTCTCGCTTCTGATTACTCAAATTTCAATCAATAAATTAAGTACAGTGCGCTCGCAGTAAATACAGCTGACATTCTGAAATGTTGTTCTCCAAGGCAACAAAGAATACTGTTAGAAAACAAAATCTCGGTCAGTACGGGAATACTGACCGAGATTTTTGCCAACAAAAATATAGCTGCCTGTTTGCTTGATGAAGCTAGTGATCGCATTCAGAATCTTTGATTTCCAGCTGCCTAACGCTCCCGATCAACAAGCAAATTCATGCTTGATGAAACTAAAACCTCCACCGTCTAACCCTTTTGCTTAAAAGAGACGGGCAAATTCTATGTTTTGACAGTGTTTGATTCCTGTTTCTGTCTCTACTCGTGAGAAATCCGGGTGAATTAGTTAATTTATTTTCTTTTTATGTAAAGTATAACTAAAGATTTAGTTAAGTATGATACATTCCTATTGTCAAAAGACACCTGATGCACGATCATAAATCCTACTGCTGTTTAAACCGATACAAAGTGCATCTTAGAGCCTACAGATCTTTATAGCGCTCAAGATCTGAAAGAAGCATCTTAATATTTATCTTTATCAGGGATGGTTGGAGACTCTAGTCTAATCGTGTGAATGTATCTTGCCCAGCTGTAGCTACTAAACTGGTACGAGCAGGAGACTAGTCCTTCGGTGTATGAGGCGATCATGTTGCAAGTGGCAGATCGCCCATCCATACAGACTCAGTAGAAAAGTCAGACGTTGGGGCTCGTCGTCAATCGAGTTGAAGATATTGAACAAAGTGAGTGGCAAGCCATTCAAAGCCCTTCAAACTTGACGCTAAATCCTCATTAACACAAATTTTGCACGGATATTGGTGGAAATCGAACGATGTGATGTTAGCAGTTTTGGACGGTTCTGCCATTTTGCAAGCCATGCCCCGGTAATAAGTAACCAGGTATACATATATATTTTTATGGTTCAAAAGCCATTCAAGTCTCATTCTAGTGAACACCAACCCTCCAAGTTTGCTCTTGAGCAGAGTACTGATTCGAGCGATGCAACTTGCGTAGATGCTCTAGCGCCTCATCTGACACAGCCTCTACAATCCCGTCTCACTTCTAATCGGCTCCTGTTGGACGGAACCAAGCCGATAGCCGAGAACTTACAAACGCCTCTCAAAGGTAAGATGGTTCGCTGGTGGAAAAGCGTTAATGTGAGAGCAAAAGTCACCTCTGTTGCAGTCGTGATGAGTACAATTCCAGTGTTGGCGATTGGGATAACTGCCTATTGCTTTGCCGATCGCTCGATTACCAAGCAAGTGGAAGCTTTTGGCAAAGCGAGGGTGGTTGACTTACAACAGACAGCGAACCTGTTTATGCGTCAATGCTTGAGTAACATCCAGATGATGGCGAGCCTAGATGTGTTTACCAAACGTGAGTTGCGATCGCACACAACAGAGCGAGATAAGGTGGCAGTTCTGACGCGCCTAATGAATATCTATGGCATCTATGATAGCATTGCGATTTTTGATTTACAGGGGAATGTCGTCGCTCAAACTACAGGAGCCGCGCTTGGCAACCAGCTCGACCAAAATTATATTCAAGCCGCTTTAAAAAATAACGAAACGACGAGTATCAGCCAGCCAGAGCTTTCGGAAAGCTCAAAGGTTTTTTGTCTTTATTCCGCTTCCGTTATCAAAGATAAAGAAACAGATCGACCCATCGGTTTCATCCGTGCACGTGTTCCTATAGAATTTCTGGATGAGGTACTCCGAAATTATGGGACTCAAGGGACACAGTATTACCTGATGAATGCTGATAACGAGGTTTTTCTGGGTCCTAAAGGCTCTACTGAAGCTACAACAGAGATCATATTTGAGCCTTCAAATACAGGAGCAACGGATAGCCCAAAGGAATACAAGAAAATTGTTACTGAAGAGATTTATCCTTTCTTTAAGCGTCTTAAGACAGTTCATGAGGTCAGCACTGCTATCTCCTACAATTCAATAACTAAGACCGAGCAACTGCTCATCTATAGTCCTCCTGTGCCGCTTCGAGGGTTGCCAAATCTAGATTGGCGGGCGATTGTTTCTGTCGATACAGATATTGCTTTCGCTACGCAACGACAATACCTGCTCATCCTCTCAGTTGGAACTGGTATCACCGCTTTATTGGTAGCTGTGATCGCCGCAGTTCTTGCGAACCGAGCAACTCGCCCAATTCTAGCTGCGGTAAGGGCGGTCGAAAAAATTGGTCAAGGAGCGTTGGGAACTCGCCTATCCTTTCAGGGAAGAGATGAAATTGCTTCATTGGGAAGCAACATCAACCAGATGGCAGAACAGTTGCAGGAATTTTTAGAGGCACAAGCGTTTGAAGCAGAACAAGAGCGGTTGCTGACGACAGCAAAAGGGGCTGGGGCAATACGGACACAGGATCTTCAAGATATTTTCGGTTGGACTCTTGAAGGAACCCGGAATCTCCTGCAACTTGATCGGCTTGTGATTTATCGCTTTAATGCAGAATCGAGTGGAGGCGTTATCTCAGAATCGGTTGCGGCAGGCTTGCCAAGTACCCTTGAACTTGATGTCAATGATTCCTGCATTCCTCAAGTAGTTCGTGATGCCTACCAACAAGGTCGAGTTTTAGTCGAAGATGACATTTTCCTGGCAGGGTTTCATCACGAACATCTCAAGTTGCTTGAACAATTACAAGTCAAAGCAAGTTTGATCGTTCCTATTCTCAGTGGTGGTGAAATTTTCGGGTTGTTGATCGCTCACAGCTGCTCTAGTCCGCGCGATTGGCACAAGTCTGAGATCGATTTCCTCAAGCGCTTAGCTCATGAGCTTGGGCTTTCGATCAATCGAGTAGAATTGCTAGAGCGAACGCTCCGTTTAGCAGAAGAGCAGCGTCAACTCAAAGAACGGCTGCAAAAACGGGCATTACAACTGCTTGCAGAAGTAGACCCCATCAGTCAAGGAGATTTGACGATCTGGGCGAAGGTGACGGATGATGAAATTGGCACGCTTGCGGATGTCTACAATACTACTGTAGCTAGCTTACGGAAAATTGTGCTTCAGGTGCAGAAAGCAACCGAGAAAGTTGTTGTGACAACCAACACAAATGATGTTTCAGTGCAATCTTTATCAACAGAGGCATTAGTGCAAGCAGAGGAAGTCAGCACTGCCTTAACACTGGTGACAGCAATAGCGAACACGGCAAGAGAAGTTGCTGCCAATGCGGCACGCGCCGAAGAAGCTGTGAAAGAAGCAGATCGAACTGTGGCAGAAGGAGATGCTGTCATGAACCAAACAGTGGATGGAATGCATGCAATCCGGTTAACTGTTGCGGAGACAGCTAAGAAGGTGAAATATCTTGGAGAGTCTTCACAAAAAATTTCTAAAGCCGTTGATCTAATTGATGCTTTTGCTACTCGAACCAACACTCTGGCAATCAATGCTTCGGTGGAGGCATCGCGAGCTGGATCGCAAGGAAGAGGTTTTTCAATCATTGCCGATCAAGTGCGCACCCTAGCACGACAATCCGCAGAAGCGACAGAAGAAATCAGACACTTGGTGTTCAGCATTCAAGCACAAACCAGGGAGGTAGTTGCAGCGATAGAATCAGGAACAGAGCAGGTTGTGACGGGAACGAATTTAATAGATGTCACTCGCCGAAGCTTGAATAAAATCACAGCAGTCAGTTCTGAAATTAGCCAACGAGTGACTACGATTTCTCAGGCAACGATTTCTCAATCCCAAACGTCCGAGATCGTCACCCAAACTATGCACAATGTTGCCTTGATCGCCAATCAAACCTCAGCAGAAGCAAATCACCTCACCGAGTCGTTTGAGCAATTGCGCCAAGTGGCTCAATTATTGCAGGAAAGTGTCGGGCAATTCAAAGTTCGGTAGAGCAAACAGTATCTTTGATGAACTATGGCAATCCCCACTAATCTCCGCGACTACGCCTACCAATTTTTCATTGAAGAGGTGTACTTTACACATTACGAGAATTAATGAATCGCTCAGAGGATGAAGAATAATTTAAAATCATGCCCCGTGCTGAATTGCGTCAATATATTCTCGACCATAGAGAAGATGATGAAGCTTTTCAAACTTATTTAGATAGATTCACCTCTAAGGACGCTGTAATTTTTCCGGCCCCACAATCAATAGAGGATTTAGAAAACTTCCCAGAATTACATCAGCAGAACTTAGAAAGGCTACGAAAGCAAGCTTAACCAACCGCGTCCATAGCTGCCCGCGTCCCTCATGTCCCATTGAGTGTGGGGTAATTATCGTAAGTAGATATTCCTAAGTAATAACATGTGATGGCTCAACTACAATCCGCCATACCACTCATAACCTTGGTCTTCCCAGTAGCCTTTGGAAGGTGTCAGGCGATTAACCAGTGTAATACGAGTTACCCATTTACTCTGTTTGTAACCAAGTTTAATGGGAGAAGCCAGACGTAGAGGTGCTCCGTTATCATCTGACAGAGGTTGACCATTTTTCTGATAAGCCATCAAAGTCTGAGGATGGAGAGATGAAGGCATATCCCAGCTTTCGTAATAACCGTCAGCAGATTTGAAGTAAACAAAGCGAGCATTCTTTTTAGGAAGAGCCAAAGATATTAAATCTCGCAATCGTACACCTCCCCATTGAACGATCGCTGACCAACCTTCGACACAAACATGACGAATGACCATTGAAGTTAGAGGCATTTTCTGAATATCCGTTATGCTTAATTGCATTGGATGGTTTACTTCACCATCAATAGTTAGCCGATATGTTTTTGGGTCAATATCAGGAACAGAGTTAAACGTATTGACCAGAAGAGCTTTAGGCTCAATCGCACTGACAGGAAATTCTGGGACAGGCTTTTGAGGATTCAGTATTAAAGCTTCTATACTTTGGTTGAGAGGCTCAAAAGTTTTCTGTGCAACATCATCAAACAAACGAGATCCACAACCGGACATCAGCAAACTGGTAGCAGAAAGTCCCGATAGTTGAAGTAGTTGACGGCGAGTTAATAGTTTTCGAGGACGAAGAATTGGATCCATAAAGCACCTTTACCAAAATATGGAATTAATTAACCGATAACCTCCTACTTTGAGTCCTAACAAAAAGTGGACGATCACAAACACAACCACGATTGGAATGGTTGCAAAATGAACCACTCGTAGTGCTTGCCAACTTCCAAGTAGGTCAACTATCCAATGGAACTGAGCCGGTTTATACATTCCCAACCCACTGATGATCGCCAGCAATAGAATTGGAACGATCGCAGTGTAAACGACTCGATGCCAAGCATAGATTTTGCGTTTTGGGTTTTGACCCCCTTGCAGTGCTTTCAAGTCACTAACACCCACAAACCGACGCTTCCAACGTTTCTCGATCAAAATGTATAATCCGTACCATAGTAAATTCAGTGCGAACAGCCACATAGCAGCAAAATGCCAGTGTCTACCCCCACCTAGCCACCCTCCCAGCAAAAACAGGGACGGAAACTGCCAACCCCCACGTCCACCGAAAACTGGATTAGCATTGTATATCTGTAGCCCACTGGTGATCATTAATAGCAAGCTAATGATGTTAACCCAGTGAAATATCTTGGCTAAAAGAGCCTGATTTGGTTGCGGTCGTGACTTTTTGGAAGGAGTAGACGCCTTCATAAAATTTGCCTTTCTATTATTTGAGGTTTCTAAAAATGTATTTTGATATCCAGCTGCATTATATAAAGTATGTGGTCAGGTAACTGTTGATAAGTGCTAAACGCTACATCTAGTCACATCATAGTGGTAAACGGGGAAAAAGTGGTGCTAGCCAGAGTTGTACTTGGACATCCCAACCCAAGAGAATTGCGATCGCCGTTGCCGCTATCATGACACCCCCCACTCTTTGCAGAATCATGCTGTGAGACCGCAACTTTAGTAACTGTTTACCTAAACGGCGACCCCCATAGGCAAGTGCGAGCAAAGGTAATGCTGCCCCTACACCATAAATAACAAGTAAAGCGAAGGCACTTGCAACTTGATGTTTAGCTGCTGCTAACACAAGTATGCTTCCTAAAACAGGGCCCGCACAAGGTGTCCACAGCAAACCCAACTGAGTTCCCAACCAAAACTCTCCTCTTAATCCGATACGCACGCGTTCTGTGCTTCTTTTACGTTTTGGTAAATAACTTAACAACCAGTAACTCCAAGACGGAAAAATCGCTAGAATTCCCATGAACAGTAGTAGGAAAATTGCGACAGTTCGCAAAGAGTTAGCTAATCCTGTAAACCAGCTTGCTGTTACTCCTAAAAGACTCCCTGCGACAGCAAATCCTCCCACCAAACCTGCGACCAAAGCAACGGGACCGTAACGATGAGACTGTAAGGAGCGACCTACTAACACAGGTAGGATAGGGAGAACACAGGGTGACAGCACGGTCAAAAATCCACCCAGTAGTGCCAGACCAGCCGATACAGTAGAAATAGCCATTTGCCTACCCTAATAACTTACGGATTGTCTGTTCTGTAAGATCGTAGGCTCCTTCCCCAATATGGTCATATTGCAGAAACCCTTGACGATCCGTTAAAAATAAATGTGGCCAATACTGGTTGCTATAAGCGTTCCAGGTTTTGAATTCGTTATCTAAAGGAACCGCATAAGTAATTTTATGTTGCTTCAACGCTCTTTTCACATTGTTGGCATCCCGCTCAAATGCAAACTCAGGAGTGTGAACCCCAATCACCTTAAGTCCTTGCGCGGCAAATTGTTCATGCCATCGTACAACATAGGGGAGAGTACGCTGACAATTGATACACCCAAAAGTCCAAAAATGAATCATGATAACCTTCCCCTTAAGACTTTCGGTTGTTAGGGGAGGAGAATTTAGCCACTGGCTTATGCCCTGAAACTCAGGTAAAGCCTTACCTGAAGGCTTTACAGCAACATCACTTGCGGTTACCAATTTGCTCGAATTCTGGCTTTGGGGAGTCACACTATCTGATTTTTCAGATGTCAGTTTCAGGATTGCTCCTGCACCTGCGAGCATAGCTCCAGCCCCAATACCTGCTATAAAATTGCGTCGTCGTACCAAATTCTTATTCACCATGTTCTTTGTTGTTTATTGTTAGATATTTAGACTCCCTTTACACTCGAAAATTACATATGTAAAAACCAAAAATGTACGAATAATAAGAATGGGAATCTTACTACATCGGCAAGGGAGTAGGTATAATAGTCTGTTTTTACATACAGTAAACTTTTCTGTCAATTTCTCAAGTTTTTCAATAAAAAAACTTGTATCTGTGCTGATGAAAGTTATTATTTGTCTTTAAGAAACACCAATGACAGATGACGGAAGACAGACATCAACAATGATTTTTTCTTGATGTAATTATCAATATAATGTTGGTTTCTTAAACCAGCATTAAAAACACATGAGAAGTTACTTGTTAATTACAAAAGACTCCTCAGAAGTCCGCTCGTCAGCTTGTTAAGTTGCAAAAGTTATCTCCGTCCGGTTAACTCAATCGTTATACGCCTTCCTTCTTTGATACTTCCTTATTTGGTAATCCACCACATGGCGAGTGTGGATGAAAACACTATGCATTTCAATGATTGAAGGATCTACCGACTACATGTACCGATTTTTCACGGTAGCAAAGTAAATCCTGTGAACTGTTGCGGCCTTTCTTTGCAACGACAAACTTTAAGCAATACCAACCTCTACTTACTCAAATTTCAAAAGTCCATGTCTGACGACCAATCCTAATAACATCTCCCGAATTAAGCAATAAAGGTTGGTTGGGGATAAGGCGTTGTCCATTAACAAAGGTCCCGTTGGAACTACCGAGATCCATAAGCAAGTAACGTGTTTCTTGAGGGTCAGTAACTTGCTCGATTCGGGCATGGTAGCGAGAACTTAGAGCATCGTCCAGGATGAGGGTATTGCTAGGTTCGCGTCCAATAGTGAATGCCCTCGTTGACAAAATAGCGATCGCACCTGAATCTTTGACCAACCGTGCGATCACAGTTGTTCCAGAATCTGGGTCAAATACTGTGGGAGCCAGCACTACAGTATCGCGAGTTGGTAGACTGGCTTGAGGTGATGATTTTCCTTCAATGGCAACACTAGTGGCTTCTAGTGTTGCGCCTAGAGCAGGCTCGCTAGAGTTGGGATTGCGTCCAGAGATAATATTAACCTGCTGCACTGGTGGTGATTCTCTCTCTGGGCGACCAGCCTGAGCAATTTGGACTTTGAGCGCTGCTTGGTGTTCTGCTTCTTGTCGAGCGCTCATGCCTTCCACCTGGCGGATGATACCACGATTTTGAGGAAAACTAATGTCATTTACCCTGACATCTTCCAGAGCAAAGCCTAAGGAATAGGAAACGTCGGTATTATTAAGGATGTGTTGCCGAATTTGCGCTCTTCCTTGAGTCGTCAACTGTTCCACACGCATCTGACCAATGACATCGCCCAATGTATCTTTAACCGCACTTACTAGAGCGGAGATCGGATCAGATAATTCCAAAGCCACTCGTTTAGCGTCCACAACCTGATACATTACGTTCAGGGAGACATTAATCAAATACTGGTCTTGGGATAGAAAATCCCCATGAGAGACAATTTCTAGGTTGCGAATCTTGGTATCTACCAAAATCAGTTGGCATTGTTCTAACAAGGGTAGGGCAAAGCTGAAATGACGCCCTGGTTGCCATTTCCGCACCATCCGACCATTTTTGACCAATAAACCCGTATAACCCGCCTCAATAAACTCCATGCTCCACCCCACCCAGCGCTCCGGGGTTACTGTTTCGATTAGAGGAGGAGAGTTGGTAGACATGAGGATTTACCTAAAAGAGTTATCGATCAGATGTGTATTCTCTTGACTTTAAGGTTAACAAAGAATCAGTAAGTTGGGGGAAGCTATATCTGAATGCGAAGCCAAGTGTTCTACATGAAGCTCTCGTTCCTTTGAGAAATCGTCCTCTGGCAATTTGAGGTAACTGCATAGCGCGATACACAGAGGGAGCGGATTTATCACATCGCTATCTTGACGCTTTTACTTTGGAAGCGCTGCCCATCCTATGATTATTAAGGTGAGCCTCAAGCAAAACTGCATAAACTTTATTATTCAGTATCTAGCTATGGGGATTAATCTCTGCCGTCAGTAAAAAAACTCCAGAGGAAGATAGATGACGAGCGCAGTCATAAAAGTGAAGATAGAAGAAAAAATACATTCCTTGCTCTTCATTCTCCCCGAAAGTCATGACGTTTGATTACGATCTGTTTGTCATTGGTGCTGGTTCTGGAGGGCTAGCAGCAGCTAAAGCAGCAGCTAGCTACGGTGCGCGAGTCGTTGTTGCCGAACAAGAAGCCCTAGGTGGTACTTGTGTAAATCGCGGTTGCATTCCCAAAAAACTTATTGTCTACGCTGCTGACTTCGCCTTAGAAAATAAAATAGCGAATAGCTATGGGTGGAGTGAAGACTGCCAAAGGCACTTTGACTGGACACTCTTTATCAAGTCCGTACACCAGCAGATCGAAACCATTCAGAAATCATATCTAGAACAGTTCCAAAAAGCTGGAATTGAATTAATTCAGAGTCACGCCACTTTCGTTGATGCTCACACCATTGAAATTAATGGACGCAAGCTGACATCTGATAAAATCTTGATTGCTGTGGGCGGATACCCGATAAAACCAGATATCCCCGGAATAGATTACACCCTTTCCTCCCGCGAGATGTTTAACCTACCCTATTTGCCTAAACGGTTGGCAATTCTTGGAGGCGGTTATATAGGTGTAGAATTTTCCAGCATGATGAACGCTTTCGGTTGCGAGGTGACGCTCATCGATAAAGATGAGATGATTTTATCAGGGTTTGATAACGACATCCGTAGTGGCGTTCAAGAAGGTTTGAGCAAACGTGGAGTCCGCTTGTTCAACAACAGCACCGTTAAAGAAATCAAATACTCAGAAGAGATTTTGGTGTTAACCCTTGATGACGACTCTCAAACAATAATTCCCGCAGACACTATCTTAGTTGCTACAGGTCGTGCCCCAAATACCGAAAATCTTGGTTTGGAAAACGCGCTTGTTGAACTGGGCGAAAAAGGCGCAATCAAAGTAGATGAATATAGCCGTACTACTCAGGAAAACATTTTTGCCGTGGGTGATTGTACTAATCGCCTGCAATTGACACCAGTTGCTATTGCAGAAGCTAATGCTTTTGTCAACACAGTTTTTGGCAAAAAGCGGCAAAAACCGAATTATGATTATGTGCCTTCTGCCGTTTTTGCCCGTCCAGAAGCAGCAAGTGTGGGGATGAGCGAGGAAAAAGCACGAGAAAAATTTGGCAAATCTGTCAAATGCTACCACAAAAGCTTTCAACCTTTGTTGTATCAACTTACTAAAGAGGATGAACAAGCTACGATCAAGGTAGTGGTTGAAGAAAAATCTGACAGCGTTTTAGGCGCTCACATGGTGGGTGAAAACGCCGCAGATATTATTCAAAGTCTCGCTGTTGCTATTCGCAAGGGTATTACCAAGCAAGATCTGGATGAATCACTAGGTATTCATCCGACGACAGGTGAGCAGTTCCTATCTAAGTCTTTATAAGAAGGAGTCAGGAGGCACGGAGAATTCGAAAGCCATTTACTTGATGAATCATGGTTCAAAACCCTCGTTCCTCTATACTACCTGTGGTCATTCTAACTTCTGAATTCTGTCTCGCGATTGAATCGTAGTCTTGCTTGAATGCCTTTGTCAAAAGATACCAATTTACCAAAAAGTCGGAGGGAAAACCAATTTCTTCTAAGGACAGTATAATAATCGTTTCTCTGCCATAACACATGACGGAAAATTCCAGAACTTTCAAATATGGGATGAGCTAAGGAATGCGATTTCTGGTTTTTTCATTGGTAAATTGGTATCAAATTTTTTCAATTTTTCTGAATGGGACACCTGAATTTATGACTTATGATTACGATCTGTTTGTAATTGGTGCTGGTTCTGGGGGTTTAGCGGCTTCCAAACGCGCAGCTAGTTATGGGGCAAAAGTAGCTATAGCTGAAAATGATTTAGTCGGCGGTACCTGTGTAATTCGGGGCTGTATTCCGAAAAAACTTATGGTTTACAGTTCTCACTTTCCCGCATTGTTTCACGATGCGGCTGGCTATGGTTGGAAGGTGAGCAAAGCGGAATTAGATTGGGAATATTTAATGACTTCTATAGATAAAGAAGTCCGGCGTCTGTCACAATTACACATTAACTTTCTGGAAAGAGCAGGAGTGACACTTATTCAAAGTCGTGCCACACTGGTAGACCAGCATACTGTAGAAGTTGACGGACGTAAAGTGACAGCAGATAAAATTTTGATTGCTGTTGGGGGTCGTCCGATCAAGCCAGACATCCCTGGTATAGAACATAGCATTACTTCCAATGAAATGTTTCACCTGAAAGAACAACCGAAGCATATTGCTATTATTGGTTCTGGTTATATTGGTACGGAATTTGCTTGTATAATGCGTGGTTTGGGATGTGAGGTAACACAAATTCTTCGCAAAGACCTGATTTTGAAAGGGTTTGATGAAGAGATCCGCACCGGAATTCAAGAGGGAATGGAAGCTCACGGCATTCGTTTGATTCAAAATCAACTGGTGACAGCAGTTGAGCGGACACCTTCAGGATTAAAGTTAACGTTATCTGGAGAACATGAAGAAGCCGTAATTGCCGATAGCTTTTTAGTGGCAACAGGTCGAGCTCCCAATGTAGATGCGCTGGGTTTGGACAATGCAGGAGTGGATGTTGTGCCCAGTTCCGTCGAAGGGCATGGATACAGCACTATGAATGCGATCGCTGTTAACGAATACAGTCAAACTTCTCAGCCAAATATCTTCGCTGTCGGTGATGTCACTGACAGAATGAATTTAACTCCCATCGCAATAGCTGAAGGTCGTGCTTTTGCAGATAGTGAATTTGGCAATAACCGTCGGATATTCAGTCACGATACTGTCCCCACAGCCGTATTTTCCACACCAGAAGCAGCTACAGTCGGTTTGACTGAAGCTGAGGCACTTTCTCAGTTGGGAGAAGACGCAGTGAAAGTTTATCGCTCTCGCTTCCGCCCCTTATTCCATAGTTTAACAGGTGACTCAGAAAGAACAATCATGAAGTTGGTGGTGGAAAGTCACACCGACAAAGTCCTAGGCGCTCACATGGTTGGAGAAGGTGCAGGCGAAATCATTCAAGGAGTCGCGATCGCTGTGAAGATGGGCGCAACGAAAAAGGATTTTGATGCCACTGTAGGAATCCATCCCACAGCAGCAGAAGAATTTGTCACGATGCGCTAAGTAGGTTCTTCGTCCTTAGTCATTTGTCGTTTGCTTTTCACCTAAGACGAATGACTAAGGACAATCACTACAAGTAAAACTTCATGACTGCCGAGTTCATTTACCTTCACGGTTTTGCATCGAGTCCTAATTCTGCTAAAGCCAGGTATATAGGCGATCGCTTCGCCGAAAATCAAAGAGCCCTAAAAATTCCCGATCTCAATGCTGGTGATTTTTCTCACCTAACTATAACTCGTCAGGTTAATCAAGTTGTGTCAATGATTTCAGTATATGGGGAAGAGAGCTTACCGTCCCCAGATGATCAATTTGATTTTAAGCATGTCACTTTGATTGGCTCAAGTTTGGGCGGTTTGACAGCTGCTTATCTAGGACAAAATTACAAACAGGTGCAACGCCTTGTCTTGCTTGCACCTGCTTTCGGATTTTTGTCTCATTGGTTACCTCAACTTGGAGATGAACAGCTTGCTCGTTGGCTGCAGAAAAAATATCTGATGGTTTACCACTACGGTTTGAGACAATCTCTTCCCTTGAGTTACGATTTCGTCACAGACGCAGTTCGATATCAAGAAGATGTGCTGCAACGTCCCCTACCTACCCTGATTTTACACGGACAATACGATGAAGTCATTCCCATTACAGCCAGTCGAGAATTCGCCAAATCGCGTCCTTGGGTAGAACTAGTGGAACTGGACAGCGATCATAGTTTGGGAAATGTCATGGCAGAAATTTGGCTGGCAATCCAACTGTTTTGTCAAATACATTAAAGTTTTATAATGTACACCAAAATGCCAATATGCTACCATTTATCCGCTCGGACTTAGCCCAATTCACTGCTTACAATCCTCATCCCAACAACGATACGACCCAACCAATTGAGTCATCACCCCAAGATCGCTTGAATGCGAATGAAAGTCCCTACGATTTACCACCTCAGTTAAAAGAAAAGTTGGCTTGGACTTATCAGCAGTTGATTGAGACAAATCGTTATCCTGACGGCGGACATGAAACACTTAAAAGTGCGATCGCTCTTTACATTAATCAATCAGCCGCCCTTTCATCATCTCTTTTCACTACTGCTCATATTTCCGTTGGGAATGGTTCAGATGAACTCATCCGCTCATTATTAATTGCCAGTTGCTTGGGTGGAGAAGGCTCTGTTCTGGTGGCTGAACCCACTTTTTCTATGTATGGGATTTTGGCGCAAACTCTTGGCATTCCCGTAGTGGCGGTGGGTAGAAACGAAGAAAATTTTGAAATTGACTTACAAGCGGCACAATCAGCAATAGAACAAACTCAAAATCCGCCTATTCGAGTAGTTTTCGTCGTTCATCCCAATTCTCCCACTGGCAATCCTTTAACAGCTCAAGAGTTGGCATGGATAAGGAATTTGAGCGAGCATATTTTAGTCGTCATTGATGAAGCATACTTTGAATTCAGTCATAACACCATAGTTGGTGAATTATCACAACATCCTAATTGGACCGTCTTACGCACATTTTCTAAAGCTTTCCGCCTTGCGGCTGATCGGGTTGGCTATTGCGTCGCCCATCCTGAGTTAACTGCCATCTTAGAAAAAGTTCGCTTACCGTACAATCTCCCCAGCTTTTCCATAGCAGCTGCTTTAGTTGCTATGCAAAACCACAAACTCTTACTAGAAACAATTCCTCAAACACTTGCCGAACGAGCTAAACTCTTCAACGCCTTATCTCAAAACCCAGCATTACAAGTTACCGAAAGCGCGTCTAACTTTGTTTTCCTGCGTCTCAAACCGAATAGCTTTCACCAAACAGACGCGACTTTAAAAAATCTTCATCAAATACTCAAACACTATGGAACTCTTGTGCGGGAAACTAGCGGGGGATTGCGAATTACTGTGGGCACGACAGAGGAAAACGTCCGCACGCTGAATCGATTGCAAGCTGCTTTAACTTATCTTCAATCTGAGCAATGACATCAGTAATCAAGCAAACCTTCCGCCTCGCTGCCCAGACGGCGTACTTTTGCCACCGTTTGCGGTAGGACACCCACTAAAAGCGCAAAGGCTACATTTGGCAACTGAGCCACTGTTTCTTGTGGAAAGTATTGTTCAAATTGATCCAGAATCTTTTGAACACGCTGTCCTGATACTGGATTTTCTGTAATTTGTTTGATTAACCGAATCCACTGTCGCCGAATTAAGTAAGCCTTCTGGCGCGCGTCATGAGATTCGGGAGTTAATAAAGAGAGATTTCCTATCGGCAGCGCTCCTTGGCAATCACTATCGTAATCACCACCCACTACAGCGCCCGGTCCGGCAAACTCTGCATGATAGTGTTTAAACAGTATTAACCCATTCCGCCTACGACTGTTGACTATAAAAACTTTTCCACTGAGCAGCATTGTCAGCAGGTCCGAGCTATACGATTGCTCAGTTTCATTTGGCATGACAAAATAGTCAAGGAAACTGGTGTCAGGAGAATATGTTGATACCATAGTACTCTGATAGCGTTTTCGCTTTTCGCTACCCATATTTTTTGGATTTTTGGACGATTTTGGCAGTAATTCGCTCTTAAAAGGAAAATTTGTTGTCAAACCAAATTTCAGATTTTCTTTGATTACCAAGATTTTTTGGCTTTATTTAACTAAGATAAGAATAATGACAAGTTGTGCAGTAATTGAGTAATCACATTTTATGAGATTTCAATAGATTTGTCTCTAAATAGAATGCTATTTTTTTAAAGCTTCTATAAAGATGACTATCTATAATACAAAGATATTATGAAAAATTAGAAAATGATTTAGCGTAATTTTGCTGATTTCACAACAAGATTTTATTTCATATTATAAAACATTTTGCTAGTTTAAAAAAATAAATTTATTTCGGTAATCTAAAGATTTAAATAAACCAATTTTACATTTCATATAAATATTTTTTATTGTTAATAAATAGAATTTTTATAACCTTTTTTATAAAAGTTCTTTGTTTTTTCTAGCATTGTAAATATTTTATTTAATAATAAAATACTCATCTTCGCAACTATTTTAGGAAGCAAATTTACATATATTGATAAAAATATTGATAAAAATATACTTTTAATAACTTTTATATGGATTTATAAAAAATTACGAAAATTGTGACAAAAGCGATTAAAATTACCGACGTAAGTTAATGTACGTCTGTGGTGGATACTTTAAAGCGTTGAGACTGTAACAGAGCTTCCTTTATAGCAAATAAGTAAGCATTCAGCCATCAGTCCTTCTCACTCAGCGAGACCAGGGCGAACGGGCGACTTTTGTTCCGACCTCGCTTGGGCGTGGGAAATCCACCTGTATGTTATGATATTACTATCAATTTACATGAATGTTAATAACTTTATGTATGTGAATTTTTTCAACGAAATTCCTGAATAATCGCTCTCCAGAGAAAGGTACTTTGGATACTCATGAGGAATGCAAAAGACCAATAACTAATGAATGTTGCTTGCAGTGACAGTGGAAAACGCACTTTTTACGTGCTGTCTTTTAAGGATCTCCCTAAGGACAACCCGAACGAGTCAATTTGTCATTTCACTCTCAGAACAGCATATTGATTTGACATAGACGAATTGGTTGTAATGTTGAATTAGAGAATTTACGTGCGTAAAATTTAGAGAATTAAGTCAGCGCTCAGCTGTTTGTGCAAGAATATCTGCGATGAGCGTCTTAGAAGAAATGTATTCCAATGAGATTCAACTTTATGTACTCGATACCCTTGCTTGAAATAAAGCTGCCGTGCTTGATGGTTATTGTCCAAAACATGAAGGTATAAGTGTTGAAATCCCCAGGAAAGAGCAACTTTTTCACAAGCTTTGAGCAATCCTGAGGCAACACCTTGCCTGCGGTATTTTGTGGCGATCGCTAGATTAGATACATAAGGAAAACTTTTCCCAACCTGTGTCCAGGAGTCACTGAAACGTACAGTGAGTTCTACGGTTCCCATCAAGTTATCCGTGACATCAGTAGTATTCTCAACGGCAACCAAATAGATGTGATGGGGAGCGGACGATGTTAGACGATGCCTTAAATCTTCATAAATGCCTAAACGTAGTAAGGGAAAAGCCCATCCCCACAGACCTTGTTGCGAGTAAAAGCTTTCAGCAATGATTTGGGAAACACCAGTCAAATCAGCAGGTAAAGCTGCACGGATTTGGAACTGGTAGGAAGCGTCGGTGGCACTAGATGTGACCAACTCTTGGCTAGAGGGGTGAAAAAACCAGGGTGTCAAGGCTAGTTTAGTTTTGATTTTATGCGACAAAAATCTTCTCAAATATCCTAAAACACTATCTAAACCTGTATGAAAACTTTAAGCTATATAAATTGTCATCAGGGGTGCAGGGAGATAGGAGAGGGTAAGGGTGTAGCGGAATCCCAGAAATGAATTTATCTTGATTAAATGAGGATAATGGTTAATATCTCCATAAATCAATTTAGGCAGGCACTGGGATGGTGAACCAGTGCGCTTGCAGTGCATCCTTACACCCTTACACCCTTATTGTCCCACAGACCTATAGCGGACGCATTGTTCTAATTGCTAAATTGGAATAGCAATTTGTTTCATAGTATACTTTGCTCTTTAATTTTATCGTTGTATTATTGCTGACTCCCATGACAACCATAAATAAAATTTACGTTCCAAGTGTTAGTGCCAGTGCTGTGGCGGGAAAACTTAGTATGCAGTTCCATCGGGATTTTTCCATCAGCAATGAGTTTTGTGTACTTTATTATACTATTCATCTTGGAGGTGAGGGAAGATTTGACAAGTCAGCAGCAATTTTGTCAGACGGAAACTAAATTATCAACCAAATTGGGTTTCGTTAAATTGGCTCAAAAAACAGGTAATAGAAGGAATGTGGTTAGGGGTTCTACTCAGGAACACTCCTTGCTTCGATTCGGGGAATCATGAGCGGCAGTCGCCATGCGTGGAAAAACATCTCATAGAAGGCTGCCTCACCACAACACTGGCTCCTCAGCACCACTAAAAGGGTTTCTCCCAAGCTACTACGCTACTACATACCTTCAAAGAACTCATTATCTGGTCGTGGAATTTCGGATGTTTGTAAAGTTGCTCCTTAAAGCCTCCAATTGATCAAGACACCTGAATTGCATCAAAACCGAGAACGCGACCAAGTAGAAGGTTATGAATAGCTAATTTTGAGTAGATTTCGTCTCAGGCACCTACCATCCGTAAATCTCCTGCCGTATGTGTGAACCCAAGCGCGAAGCTCGCTCTTAGGAAGATCCCTCGGCTGACAAGAGCGCGACTAAGACTCTCGTTCTAGCTTGAAGGAGTCGCGATTTATTTTTATGGATCTCCCTAAGGTGTACACAAAGAGGGCAAAGGGCAATATAAGCAAATGGCTGTAAGTAAAAGTCCTTCTCAACACTTATGTAAGCAAACAAAATTATTACTCAAAATGCTCTGCTCTCAACTGACTCAGAACACTTCCTACCTGATCAGATTATTCTTTATCCGACTGCCATTGCAGCAGGAAAGCGGTGCATGAAATCCCAAGCAAACAGTAAGCCTAAAATTTTGGTTGTTGATGATGAACTTGACAACCTTGACTTGCTTTACCGCACCTT
Organism: uncultured Scytonema sp.; assembly: GCA_937873135.1. GTDB lineage: Bacteria > Cyanobacteriota > Cyanobacteriia > Cyanobacteriales > Nostocaceae > Rhizonema. Next base: position 46,748 of record CALMVQ010000214.1, read on the forward strand.
TTACCGCGACTATAAGGTGCTGAAGGCAAGTTCAGGTCCAGCTGCTCTCGATCTGCTGGCACAAGAGGGAGATGTATCCGTAAACCTGAGTTCGACGTAAAAAATAAGACTGAAAAGTAGACACAGTAAACTTTGTAG
>CALMVQ010000215.1 GCA_937873135.1 uncultured Scytonema sp.
GTCAAAAGTTTTCCTCTGTCAATTCGCTACGAATTAATGCAACGCTGTACTTAGTACAGGATTGCACAAGTTCGTGACGCTCAGGAAAATAATGTCATCGTTCGTAGTTGCGCATTAGCGCTAAAGCGCAACTACAAACAAACCAAAACGCCACGAATTTATGAAACGTTGTACTTAGATTTATCTGTGGGGTTACTCAGCACTCAGCACTCCTGAAGGTACCTTACTGCCAAGGAGAGGGAATCGCTGTAATCTCAAAAACCTCTGTTGTCTCTAAACGAATTGCTGATTTGCCGCAATTAGGACATGCTGGCTCAAGTCTTTGTAAATTGCCATTTGAGTGGCACTGCGCGATTATTCCCTGCCTACAGTGGTAGCACTCAAAGATAACTCGTCTAACTGGCTTGTCGCAATCAAGAAATACCATCTTTTGGCACTTAGTTGGTGGTAATTCTTGTTGATCATCTGATGCCTCACGGCGCTTTGGTCGTTCGATGGGTGTTTTCATTGCCCCTCCGGAGTTGAAAGTGGTGTAGGCTAGATTAGTTTAAATCGGCAAAAATTAAAATCTCTTGACAAAAATCGAGATGTAAGGGGGTTCCCTCTTGTCTCATTGTGCCACGCGATCACTAACTTCAGAAAACCTTTCCTCTCAATACGGTTTACCCGATTTTTTTGTATAAAATAGCACTTTTTTCATTATATTCTAAATTCTAACTCCTGGTTTGCACCTTCTATTTTCAGAGGCTGGGTGATGCTCATAGCGATACCTTTTTCGTAATAAGCTGCTTCGTTAATGAACACTGGATAGCCCGTTGAGTTACTACAGTAAGTAATTTCCTCTCCATCAAATGTTAAAAACATCTTGTCACCTGGATGGAGGGCTTCATAATCTTGAAATTGTAACTGAGGATGAATCATTGCCCTGATTTCTCCAGATTCATTTCTGGGATAATCAATTGCCTGAATATATTGATAAACAATCAATGAATCTCCAATTTCCAACGGCATTCCTTTGTTGTATGCTTCCAGGTAGTCAAGAACTTCTCTGACGAGTTCTTCAGTTTGCTGAAATAAACGTGCATTCAATACACCTTGAGCTACTGCACCGACTTCAATAGTACAGCCCAATTTGCAAATGGAGTCAAGATAGGGGCTATCTTCATTTCTGAGTGGTGAATAAAGGACTTTGACACTGGGATTAACATAACTCAGGTACGCAGCTAAGCGCAGGTTAAATGAATTTTTGCTCCCCAGAATTATTGTTAACCCCATATTGGCTGTTGTACTGTGCAAATCGACAACAAAATTCGCTTCTAATCTGCCTCCAGTTCCAAAAGTTTGATATATGACCTTAGCCCGTTGCGCTTCGTAGCTCGATAGACTATAGTTAGATAAATCCTGGCGTCGGAAACAACGATTAAGGTCAGTATCTACATATCGTTTTCCAATTCCATGTGCTTTGGGATTTGCTAATAAGGTTTGACTTTCAAAGCTTGATCGCTCAATTAACTTAGGTGTTCGCTCAAATTTTTTAATGAGGTGAATTCCTGTAAGTTCGTTTCCGTGTGTTCCACCAACAATAACTACACGCTTAATTTGATTCATAATTGCTAATTGCTAGTCAGGATTCAGATCATGTCAGTTTGAATACTTATAATTAAAGCACCAAGCCTACTACAGTGAAGCTGCGCTTTACTTCCCCGAAGAGTGAGAACGCTATAAAGGAGAGTCAGTGCTAGCATGGAAAGAAGTTTCATCGGCTAGCTTCTGTGTGATCAGAACTTCGTTCGGTTCCCTAAGGCTCCAGTGCCTGCATTAGTAACTCCCGTCTTCTCAAAAACTAGCTCTTACGCTCTCAACAGAACAGCACTAGTACAGAGCGGCGGAAATAACCCACCCATCTGAAATAGGTAAAAAGCTTATAAAATAAGTGTTCTTTCTTTTTACTTTTTACTTTTTACTTTTGCCTTGTTGCACTAGCTCTCATTGTAGTCTAGGAGCGTGGTGGGGTGCATTGTCTGGCCTTCGTATAAGTGATTATCCAGACTTGAGAAAAAATATAAAGTTGACATATTAAAGATCGTACCTGTACAGAGGGGCTTTTACTCATATTTGAGTAGTGAAAGCTGTATCTGTTACTTGTTGCATAATCTTATAATGGATATATTAAATATCACTCGGTTAAAGTCTGTGAATGATCGGAGCTTTGGAAAATGGATAACGCTCTTGGTAGGAAGAAGGAATATCTCTTCTTCCTTAATTCGCGATCGCGACATTTTAACTTCTACCTACCATTTGTAATAAGTACCGAAGCAGAAATTATTCAACCAATTAAAGACTATCGTAATGGGAGGATGGGTTCCATTGACTTCTAATACACTTCTACAACGAATACGTCAATATCAACATCTGCGTGATTTACGAAACAAGTTGCTACGTCTTCACGCCTGTTTACTTAAGACAGAACGCACTATTTACGAACAGGTTCGTGGACGAGTATCGAGTGGAGAACTCCTTCAACTCGTTCTTAATCACGAACAATTTGCTTGGCTGCACAGCATTTCTAGGCTTGTTGTGCAAATTGATGAAATGCTCTCAGCAGATGAACCTGCATCACTAGACGATGTTCAAAATTTGTTTGCTGATGCGCGAATGCTGATTGTGCCTTCAGAGGTTGGCAATACATTTGCCAGAAAATATTACTCTGCGCTCCAACGTGAGCCTGACGTTGTATTGGCACATGCTGATGTATCAGCACTTCTTACACCAAGCAAATAAGGTAATATATGATACTTAAACGTATTATATTATGTCAATAGGTGATAGTTGAGCGAGACGCGCCATGCTGCGTCTCGCTCTAATTTTCGCCAAATGTCTATCTTTTTTAGGATCTCTGCAATACGGAAGCTGAAAAAGTAGACATAATCATATGAATTATCCAGGCTAAAATACTAGCGTCCGCAACTCGATGCTCTGGCGTGGTGGGGCGTTCGGTGGACTTGTCGGATCATCAAACGCTGTATGGGCAGCGAATCGTGCCCGTCCATCTTCTGCCGAGTCAAAGCACTTAATGAGTAGCGCCTCGTTGGGTTGCATTTGCGGAAAGTAGAACCACCGATGTGTTGGATTGTAAGCGATCGCATAGACTTCACCGACCCGATCACGGTACACTAAGTCACTTGCCACAAGATCTGTTGGTGCAATACTTTGTGCATCGCACACTGCCAATGGCGACTCTTGGATTGGGGATGCTATCGCACGCCAAATATTGATTACAGCAAACCGTTGTTGCAGCAGTGCATCAATTTCATCTTCATCAATTCCTCGCGCCGCTAACTCTAAACGGGCACGAGTATAGCCAGATTTGGCGGTGAAGTCGTTGTGTACGCGCCTGACAGGTTCCTTCACAATGTTATTGTTTAGTGCTGTCTGAGCGTTACGGAGGGTGTGATCGAATATCACGACCTTGGTTGCACCCGTCACATCTAGTAATAATTGTTCGGCTTCTGGGTAGTAGACCCGACGTATTTCGTCTTCGTCGTAAAAGTCGCGGACGCTGCTATTATGCTGAGTAAACGCCACACCTTCTCTATCTAGGGAGATGTTGTGCGAGATGGAACGAGCATTATAGATCGGAAGCTTGTGTGCCTGATAAGTTCCATTGTGTCGGGGAACGCCTGGTGGTGGTTCGTAGGTGTAGTTAACAGGTCTTTCTGCCATCGGGATCAGATAATTGAGGTTAGCCTCTACGTATGGCAGTGAAGAAATCGGTTTATCTAGAACTTGGCTGTTTAAGCTCATAGGTGATACCATTTTAGATTTTAGATTTTAGATTTTAGATTTTGGATTGTCGTTGTTGGATGTTTTACCCTCATCTGCCAACTTTTCCATACCTGTGTCCTATTTTTGACCGGCACCAACGGGGTTCGAGGTATCGAGAATCTTGCTAAATCTTTCCAAATAGTAGCTCACAGAATTTTCAACTGCCTGAACTGATTGGCGATTGCGTACAATATTCCACCATTGTTGCAAGCGAGGTGTTTCTGTTGGCAGTGTAAATTTGCGTTTGTGTTCTAAGAGGGGTAAGCGCTCAAACCAGGGATAGAAACTAATATCAACTAGGCTAAACTTATCTCCTAACCAGTAAGGTTCATTTCCCGACAGCCTACCGAATCCTTCTTGCTCAATGTACAATAAGGATTCGTTGAACTCCCTTCGCCCTTGTTCCTGTTCGTTGGCATCTTTACCGCGTAGCAGTTTGTTAAACGCAGGTACTAAGCGAGTGTTGGCGTAGTCAATCCAGATTCTAGCGATCGCCTTAGCTCCTGGATCTTTAGGCAATAGAGGTGGTTCAGGAAAGACTTCTTCAAGATACTCATTGATGATGGCAGATTCATAGATTTCTACATCCCCATGTTTGATGGCAGGGACTTTGCCATAGCGAGAAATTTGTGTGAACCCATTGGACTTATTCTGTAAGTCAATTTCAATGGGGGTAAAGTCGATTCCCTTCTCCAGCAAAACAACACGGGTTCTTTGGGAGAAGGTAGAGCCTTTGGTAAAGTAAAGTTGTAAAGTACTCATTTAATAATTTCCTGGTAAGTCTTGCATCGTGGACTGTTTATGATTGCACTCTCAACTAAAGAGTGCGTAATTCAAACGACATGATAAAGAAGTGGACGCTTGTTGATTCGCTCCTCAAATATCTGACTGGTGGGTATCTACGCCAACCATACTGCATATTACTGTTTGTCGGTCATTTTACCGTTATTTAAGACTATTGTACAGACTTTTTTCCTATAAAAGCGCTTGTCTCCACAACATTATGTCTAACTAATTATTAGATTATCTAAACAATTAAAAATATTTGTAATATGAAATTATATTACTTGTGGGATCTAGATACAGTGGAGCAGATGCGCGTTCGCCCTGGTCTCGGAACGAGAATCGCTCTTTAGTCTAGCAGTAGCAAATCCGAAATCATCGTCTACCTTGCTAAGAGTGATGCATCCCATGCTTTTTTTGCCGATTCTCGCCCTTCCCACCGCGAGAAAGAAGCTCTTGAGGGGTCAATACGGTTCAGATAAGAAATTGACAAGTCTTGGTAAGTAGGGGAGGCAGGGGAGGAAAAAACTAATTGTCTATCAATTCTTTTCCCCCCTGCTGCTCTTCTCAAGAACTGCACAAGAACAGCCTGCCTTAACGAATAAATGTCTTAACTGAACCGTATTGCTTGAGGGGTGGCACGCCTTCAGGCATGGTTTAAACAGCATGGCTCATGAGTCAGTGGTTAGTATTGATAGCTTTAAAACGAGAAACCAAGGTTAACTTAGATCTTGCACCAGAGTCAGAAACCCGGTTTTTTAAGAACGACTCTGACTCAAAACGAAGTTTTTTCGTGAAGAAACCGGGTCTCATTGGGCTTGTTGAGAATGGTGCAAGATCTCAGTTCAGGAACAAGACTTGATTTTGGATTAAATTCTATGATACTCTGCACTTATCCACAGAATACGGTTAATCGAGCAAATTACAGTATTTTGTTGTCGCATTGTCCGCTTGTCACTTTGCAAAACTATAGATTCCACGAAAAGGGAGTTACCCCTTATGCCAAAAGATTGGTTAGAATGGCACGACCTCTACAACACTGAAGCAAAATTGCAGCAGCGCTTGGAAATCGTGCGGGAATACATTTCTTACAGCTTAGATGCATCGCCACTAGGAATCATCCGTGTAGTTAGTGTTTGTGCAGGCGATGGACGAGATTTATTAGGAACTCTGGAAAATCACCCTCGTGCGAAAGATGTTCATGCACGACTCGTAGAGCTAAATCCGCAGCTTGTTGAACGTGGACGAGCAACCATTGAATCATTGGGTTTAGCAAAGCAAATTGAATTTATCAATGGTGATGCAACTAATTCCGCCAATTATGCAGGAGCAGTACCAGCAGACATTGTGATTGTATGTGGTGTCTTTGGCAATCTCGCTGATGAAGCTGAACTCAATCGCTTGTTGAGGAACTTGAGTTTTCTGAGCAAACAAGGTGCTTTTGTTCTCTGGACGAGGGGACACTCCAACGGTATTCCCTACTCTGAAACTGTACGTAAATTTTTGCGAGCTGCTGGATTTGAGGAAGTGAACTTCAAACTCACTGCGACAGGAAACATGGGGGTAGGTATTCATCGTTACATTGGTGAAAATATTGCTGCACCCAAAGAGCAACAGTTATTTGCATTTTCCGGTATTCCAAGTAAAGCGAGGTAAGAAATGTCTATTCAGAGTAAAGTATCTAGTTGGGAGCAACTGTTTGAAACCGCACAAAAAAATACCTCTGCTCGACGGGTGCGTAGACCAGGTCAAACCCCTTCTACTGCGCCAATCCCCAGCAGTCTCCACAAACTTTCTCCGGATACAGCACCGCCAGTACTACTTTACCGAGATACTAACTCTTGGTGTCCTTTCTGCGAACGGGTTTGGTTTGCCTTAGAAGAAAAGGAAATTCCGTTTGCGACGGAGTTTATTGATCTGAATAACAAGCCAACATGGTATACTGTCTTGGTTCCTACAACCCTTGTCCCTGCTGCGAAAATTGAGGGAGAGCTAGTGTATGAATCCAAAGATATTCTTTTAGCATTAGAAGAAAAATTTGGGACAACTCTTCTTCCTAATGATCCAGAGGAAAACGCCGTTGCTAGACAGTTGGTAGAGGATGCTGAAAACAATGGATTTAAAGAAGCTAGCTACAAATTTCTCAGAGTAACACCTGCAGATTCCGATGAGTTAGCATTGCAGGCAACATTTGAAACTAAGTTAGATGAGCTTGAGCAGGCTTTGGCTAAATATCCAGGTCCCTTACTTTGTCTCCAGTTTTAGTTTGGTAGACATTATGTATAGCCCCCATCTTGATCGATTGGCGGCTAACTTACCCGTGTATCGGGGGTATCATATAAAGGGTAATGAGCGTTTTCCTCGCATCAATGCTTGGTTTGAAGCACTCAATCAGCGTCCTGCTTATCACAGAGTCAAATCAGATAATATCACTAACAATTTACTTCTGCGCCGCCGATGGGGCGTGGAACCCATTGGAAATCCGTTGCCTCTCGATCCTGCAGACAGCGAGTCCCTTGAATATCGGGCAGAAGCTGCTGAAAGATTGAGCGATAACCGGGAAGCTGCTATAGGAGACATCCTGAAAAACTCTGGGGTTCAAGCTTTAGCTAAAGATGACGATATCTCAGCAGTCCAAGAAGCGGTTGAGCTTCACCTGAGGTTACTGGCAGACTATCTTATTAATGGGAATGGCGCACCCTTACCGGGTGGAAGGATAGGGGGCAAGGACAATGCCGATCCGATTGTAGCTGCTGTCGGAGCTATTACTCTGGCATATGTGAGGAATCGCATTTGTGCGCCACGGGATATGAGTGCTGGTGCTGCAACTGCTTTCCGGGCGGCTACAGATAAAGTGCTGGCATCTATTTATTAGGTTGTTCTCTCCTGCTTGAGAAACTCGATATTCAGATCTAGTTTCTCTCCTAGCCATAATGCATCAATATGAAACTCTACTACATCACCTTGAATAACTCCGATGAAGCACGTCAGATTGGTCGTGCTTTGTTAGAACAAAAACTAGCTGTGTGTGTCAACTGGTTTCCCATAACCTGTGCTTACATCTGGCAAGGAGAAATCACAGAAGAGCCAGAAGTAGTATTAATTGTGAAAACTCAATCTGGTTATCGGGAAACGATTGAAAAGGTAATTCGCCAGCACATTAATTACACAAACTTTATTGCAGAAATCTCCCCTACAGAAATCAACCAAAGCTTTTTGGAATGGTTGAATGCTGAAGTTCCCATACGTCCTTTACAAAGAACATATGTCAAATAAAAGGGATGTGTTACCTTAACTTACCAAAGATAGAACACTCCTATTTTATTTGCGAATATCGCCACCCTCAAAATCCCGGTTTCTTGAAGAAGCCGGGATTATTGTTTCTCGCAAATAATTTAGGACTACTATAGGTAAATAGGAGTTTTTAATGTAACTCTATTTTTAGATTTAACGGCTTACTTTGCCGATAAAATAAAAAACTGAGAGGATTCTCTGCCAAGAAATAATTTTCTCAGATCAAACAAAGAGATAGTTTATACCATTTCACGAAAATCTTGATACTATTCGCTCAAGAACTGCATCCCCTGCTCCCTCTGCTCAAGAACTGCTTGCCTAAATGTATCAACTTTAAAGTGAAACGGTATTAGGGGTAGTCATGTCCCGCCTGGATGCTGTAGAGGCAACACTACAGGCGACAGGCGATCATCAGCAAGTTAAAGCTCACTCTCACCAGCGTTTGACTGATCCTGCTACCAAGAGTTCAATTTTGTGTAGAGTCGTCTGCCCAGTGATAAACAGGGTTTTGCCTTCCGATCCCCCAAAAGCAAAGTTAGTCACAGCGTCTGACATCAAAATTTTGCCAAGAAGCTTTCCCTCTGGTGAAAAGATATGGATACCATCACCGCAGCCTGCGTAGATGTTGCCCAGCGCGTCTACATCTACGCCATCTGCACCCCACTCTTTGTTATCGATGTGGCACAATACATTGCCACCAGAAAGGGTATGATCGCTATTGACGTTAAAAACGCGAATTTGCCGCTTGTCATCTGCGGAATCACCGACATAAAGTTTGGTTTCATCTGGTGAAAAAGCAATACCATTCGGCATGTGAAAGTCATCAACAACTGAGGCGAGACGATGAGTTCGAGGATCAAAGAAGAAGACATGGTTTTTGTTTTGTTCTTTGGGGCGATCGCCTAACCCATAGGGAGGATCGGTGAACCAAATCGTTCCATCTGACTTAATCTCCAGATCGTTGGGAGAGTTCAGCGGCTTGTTCTCAAAGCGATCCACTAAAACTTCGCGCTGCCCATTGCGATCAGTCTTGCTGATGGCTCTGCTTTCGTGTTCACACGTGTAAAGATTACCTTGAGTATCGAATACATTACCATTGCAGCCAAAGCTGGGCTGGCGAACGGTGAGGAGTCCATCTGTTTCACTCCAAGCTTTGTGTTCACTTGCATCCGTGTCGCTGAATATCAGACGATTGTGCCACTTGTCCCAGACAGGCCCCTCGCAGAAACACATTTTATCTGCTAAGAGTATTGGTTCTGCATGAGTACACAAAATGCCCGGAATTGCTTGGTTATTCATATTCTCCTTAGATTATTCAACCATCAAAACAACGGCTACAAAGCAGTTTCTGCTGAGACGATAAGGGATTTCACAAGTCAATGACAATCTGACTCGATAGATGTATATGGTAATAATGTTTTTGTAAGTTACGGCAACGCTACATCCGCTACTGGTTCTGGTGGCAGGCTTTCGACAATCGCTCCACACACTACTAATGGACAGCTAGTCTAACATTCAGTTAACGATGCCGCCAAGGGCTACATGCCCCTTCGGGCTTGCCTGGGAAGTTCAGAAACCTTTTGCATAAAAGATTTCTGGAAATTCAATCACAAGTTACCTCGCCACAATCGGAATTATATCATGTCCGGGTACTTACCCATAATTTCCGTAAACACTGCACCCCACCCCCAACCCCGAGAACGCAAGCGGGGAGGGGAGCTTTGGCGTCAGCCACAAGCGGGGTGGGGTTCAAAGGACTTATGGTTGTGCTACCGGACATGAGATTATTTATGATCGTAAAAATTTAGCGAGAAAATTTAGAATTTTCTCAAGGACACTTGCCTGAACAGACACTTGACCGTTACAGTAATTTAGGAAACGTTTAAGTAACTAAGTACAGCGTTGCATTAATTCGTAGCGAATTGACAGAGGAAAACTTTTGA
>CALMVQ010000216.1 GCA_937873135.1 uncultured Scytonema sp.
TAAGGTTCTTTCTTTTTACTTTTTACTTTTTACTTTTGCCTTGTTGTACTAGTATCCACAAACTCATTAAGCTTCATCCTCAACGTCAATTTCTGCATTGAGTTCACGACGATAACTTTCTAGAAGAAATAACTCTGACAAAGGAATTTCGACATTTGGGAAGGCTAAAGGTATAACAGATGCATCTGTGTTGAGAATTATTTCCGATTGATAACCTGACTGATTGGTTTTTGGTTGCAGTCATTGTTGATTGTTGATTGCGATTAACCATTAACGCTTCTTTTAATAAGTTGCTCTAGTTGGTTGAGATCCTCTTCATTCAATCCACCAGTTTGTCTGATTACGCCTGATTCGTTGTGCAGTCTTTCCATATAGATTCGCAAAGCTTCGTCGTCTTGACGATGAGCAAGTACATAGGTTCTGAGTTCTTTTCTATTCATCTGTTGAAAGTCATGCTTCTGTGTCATCATCAAACTCCCAATGTCCGTTTTTAAAGATGGTAATGCCTATCGTTGCGCCTGCTAAGATGTAAATTTCTTCCCGTTTTTCGTCATAGCGGAATAGGTAAATGTTGATATAGAAGTTAGATAGACTTTGGCAGACGCTTACACAGGCGAGCATTTGCTCTACAGTAGGTATTCCACATAATAACGTGAAACTAACGGGAGCATACTATGAGCAATGAGAATTACTTTAGCCCCAGGATGTATCAACTGTTTTGCAAAAATTAGGATGGGCAATGTCCACCCTAATTTTTGCCCAAGTGCGATCATGCGAAATTATCTATCACGCATTTGGACGCCCAAACCGATCTAACAACTCTTGTTTAGACAGTTGCAGCAGTAAGTGGGTATATTCCTCAGTTGACAACTCTAACAATGACGGGATAATGGCAGCAAGCTGAGAGTCTAGTTCACCAAAGCGCACCTTGAGCAGGTTTTCTACAACTAGGCGTTGCCCTTGTTCGATACCTTGTTCGATACCTTGTTCGATACCTTGCTGGATTCCTCGACGTTCTATCTGTTGCTCCCACTCTAAGAAAGCAGGTGATAAAGCCATAATTAGATCCCTCTCCTCTTCATCTGTTACTGCATTTATTTCTATAGTAATCTTCCAGTTTGCTAACAATTGTAATGTGATAGCGCGTCGGGGGTCTTCTTTGGGTAAAGCAAGAACTTCATCAATTGCCTGTTGCTGTGTTAAGCCTTTACCTAAAATCCTTAGTAAAAGTGTTTCTTGGGTTATTGGCAATCTATCGATAGCAATAATTGCCGTCTTGAGAGCATCTGCCAAAAAGTAAACCCCCTCTAACCAAGTCTCGCGCACTTTGGCATCAAATTTGTTGAGAAGGTTATCTGAGGTAGTGGAGGCAAAAATCCACAATTGGGGTAGCTCAGCTTCTTTGATACTTTCCTCATCTCGTCTAGCTTTACGTTGAAAGTCAGCTTGCACTAATAACAGTTTGAGCAAGCAATTCCTTACCTGTGTTAACGTGGGTTGATTGCGAAATGGCTCAATTAGACAGGGTGTTGCTGCTATCCTACTAAGTAGACCCAAGACTACAGGTTGAGTTACAGGCTGCGGTGATGGTACAAACCAAATATCAACAAAGCGTGACTCTCCTGGAACTTCCAGACTTCTCTCTACTGTGCCTAAGGGAGTTAGGAATTCCTCAAGAAATTGCTTAGATAGTTGGTCAAAAGGGATTCTGGTCATTGCATAGTTTTTCTGTACTACTACTATCTACCACGTTGCCGGATGAATGACAAAATTATACGTAGAGATTTCGTGGTAGAGGCGATCTTCGGAGTGGCAGGTTAGCGCTTCGCACTCCAATAAAGGCAACTTGACTTGAGCGATCGCTCATAATAGCGTAAGTTGCTAGTACTACCTAATGATGCTCGCACTCGAACTCTTAACTCTCAACAAACGTTACGGTTCTTATCAAGCCGTCAATAATCTCAGCTTACAAATTCCCCAAGGCTCGTTTTATGCTCTTTTAGGGCCAAATGGTGCTGGAAAAACCACAACATTGCGGATGGTTGCCGGATTGCTACAGCCAGATAGTGGTGACGCGGTTATTTTGGGACACAGTATCACAAGAGCATCCAACGCTGCCAAGCAATTGTTAGCTTATATACCCGATGAACCGTTAATCTATGGTAAATTGCGCCCAATGGAATATCTGGAGTTTATCGCTGGACTTTGGGGAATTTCCGCCCAAAAAGCCGAACGTTATGCTCAAGAACTCCTGAGACAACTTAATTTGTGGGATACCAGAGGCGATCTTAGCGAAACCTTTTCACGGGGGATGAAGCAAAAACTTGCTTTAGCTGGTGCCTTAATTCACCAACCCAAAGTGATTATTTTAGATGAGCCCCTTACTGGATTGGACGCAGCTGCTGCCCGCTTAGTTAAAAACATGCTTCTAGACTACATCCAACAGGGCAACACAGTGATTCTAACTACCCACATCATGGAAATTGCTGAGCGTATGGCACAGCGTATTGGTATCATCAATCACGGGCAGTTGATTGCAGAGGGAACTCTCGATGAACTGAGAACACAAAGTGGTGATGCGGGTGGCTCTTTGGAAACAGTCTTTTTAGAACTTACTCAAGATCGAGAAGATTTGACATCTCCTCATGTCTAAGGGCAAAGGAAATTCCTACTCCCAACACGAGTGTAAGATTACCAATACAATTCTTCTCGAACTCTACCTAAACGATAATATAAAGGGCACCGAAAGGAGAAAAAGTAGTAGATATGCCAATGTTGCAATTAAATTAGTTAAGGTCATTGAGCACAGTCCCTTGCTATACAATCGCTCTTAAAGGATACTGACCACGCTACACTTGATGAGGATGAAAGTAGGTACATTACCTTGGTTACTTCGCCACGAACTGCGTTTATGGTGGCGTGAAATTAGCACTAAACCTGCTGTAGTGATCGCCACAACTATTTTGAGTCTACTGTTTGCAGGCTTGTTGGTGTCTCTATGGTTTTCCCTAGGAGATGTTCGACAAGAAGTAGTCTTTGGCACTATTCCCGATCTGGCCATTTGGCTCGCTGTTGGAGTGTGGCTGTTGGGATTTTGTTACGCCTTAACAATGGCAATGGGATACAGTTTAGTTGCTTTGTTTGAACGAGGGGATTTGGATCTGCTCGTATCTTCTCCTGTTTCTAGTAAAGTCATTTTCGCCAGTCGCTTCGTGGCGATCGCCTTAGAAATTTTCCTAAGTTTTAGCTTATTCGTCGTTCCTGTCAGCCTTATAGCTGTTGTTTTAGCTATTCCGCAACTTCTGGGACTTTACCCAGCTTTGATTGGAATTTGCCTGACAGCGACAAGTATAGCAATGCTGCTAACTATAAAGCTAGTTCGTCTGATCGGAGCGAGATCAGCCCGAACTCTCACTCAGGTTCTCACAGCTTTCCTCTCGGCGTCGGTGTTTTTAGCTTTGCGAATACCCTACCTGATTGAAGATCAGAGTTTCAATAATAAAGCTATTTGGAACCATTTACAGCTTTGGTTTGCCAAAGGGGCATTAAGTGCAGGTAGCTTGATCTGGTTCCCCGCCAAAGCTATTTTCTTTGATCCCCTATCCGTACTGCTCACACTACTGATAAGTGGAATGTTGACGTGGGTAGTGGTAGAAACCTTGCATCGCTCTTTCATCACGGGTACGCAACAGTCCTTGACTCAAAAGCATCGACAACTGCGTTCCACTGAAGCAACTCACTTCGCTACTGGCTTCAACCGTGTCGTCCTTTTTAAAGAGTGGCGAGTTATCTGGCGCAACCCTTACTTACTTTCACGAATCTTCTTACAAATCGTGTTTATGATCCCAGCAGTTGCGGTTGTGCTGCGCGGAAATAGTGGTATGATCGCAGACATTTCTACTTTTGTGACACTGGCAAGTATAGGGATTGGGGGAGTTCTGACATCTACACTGACTATTATCTGTGTTGCCGGAGAAGAAGCGTCAGACTTACTCAGATCGAGTCCTGTAAATGGGACTCGACTGCGTCGCTTAAAGTTACTAGCAGCTTTGCTCCCAGTCTGGTTACTGCTATCACCACTGTTCCTCATTCTCATGGTTAAAGGTGAACCTTGGTTGATTTCCCTGCTGATTTTTTTGTCAGCCACAACCTGTTCCGCTCTCTTGAGTCTGTGGAATTCTCGCCCAATTCGTCTGTTAGATATGTTTCAGAGGCGGCAAAACAGCCGAGCTGACTTTTTTTTAGGCCTCTTAGAGACGTGTTCGTGGATAATTTGGGTATGGCTGGGACTCACAATACGTCAAGGACTTATTGAGTTGACATTCATGGCATTGGTAGCAATTTGTTTAGTGATGGCGATCGCCTATGCTCGCAGTCGTCAGCTAGGCACATCTCTAGGTTATTGAATCTCTTTAAGATTCTCTATAACTTGTTCGTATAATTGCTGGTTATTCTGTTTTTGAAAAATATTTGCTGCTTGCTGTAAGTCAGTGATCGCCGCCTGCTTATCTCCTTGGGCAGCATAGGCATTTCCGCGATTGTTGTAGGCTGCTGCAAAACTTTTATTGAGGCGAATAGCTTGGTTATAATCTTCGATCGCCCCTGGCAAGTCGCCTTGTGCCGCACGGGCATTCCCTCGATTGTTATAGGCAACAGCATACTTGGGATTCAAGCGAACAGCTTGACTGTAATCATCGATAGCCCCGTTTTTATCTCCTTGATCTGCATGAGCATTGCCCTTGTTATTATAAGCTTGGGCAAAGTTGGGCGCAAGGCGAATAGCTTGTTCATAATCATCTATTGCCCCTTTTTTATCTCCTTGTGCAGCGCGAGCATCTCCTCGGTTATTGTAAGCAATAGGATCGTTAGGATTGAGACGAAGAGCTTCACTATAATCGTCTATTGCCTCCTGCTTGTCCCCCATATCAAAGTGGACAAGTCCTCGGCTATTGTATGCGGCAGCAAAGTTGGGGTTGAGGCTAATCGCTTTGGTGTAGGATGAGATCGCGCCTTGTTGATTTCCTTTAATATGGTTTTGCTGACCTTGAACGTAAAAATCCTTAGCTTTGGTTGGTTTAGATGTTGAACCTTTAGGAGAACTCACTCCTATTTCTGTCACTAATACATCTTTGTTCTTGGCACAGGAAACAGTTGCGCTCGATACAAAGAGAATTAGTGTAGTTCTACATAAAGCTTTTGCCACCCTTGATGACAATCTAATCATCTTCAAAGTCACTTTCTTGAGTTTTAGAAATTAGTCGCCAAGCCGTCGTTTTTTCAATATCTACAGACAGTTGTTCAAGATTTTCACCTAGATCTTTTTGGAGTTTCTGAGTCAGTGTAATGGGAAAATCTAAATTAATGTCTTGGGTTTCTACTAGCCTTGTTAGCTCTGTAAACGATACCTTCACTGTTTTTCGTTCATATGAATTCAGTTTGAAGTCAATGGTTTCCGATACACTTTGAGCCTGCATAGCTTTTTTAATTCGCTCTTGCAAATGCTCAAATTCTGAGTTCAACAGTTTCCACTGTTGCTCAAGCTGTTTATATTTGTTACTAAGTAATGTTAGATTTTCTGTTGCCGGATCGGAATTCATTTCTTTGCTTAATTCTACCAGACGCAGATGCACTTGAGCAAGATAAATGCAGTCTAGGTAAGCATACTCTTTTTGTTCTTCACTCAAAGGTCGCCGTCCCCAATCACTACTTTGTTCTTGTTTATCTATATTTTGGAAATGACAAATCTCTGTGGCTAGAGTTTTTAGTTGGTAGTTTGGCAATGGCAAGATATAGTAAGGAAACTTTTTCGCCATTTCTAAAGTGCAAGTTATATTGTTGGCTTTCTTGCTACCTCCTAGAAATTTCAGATCGTAGCTAGCATTATGAAAAATTTTTTCAATAGCTGGATCAACTATAATTTTGTCAATAAAATCAGTCACGATACCGGGTTTATCTAGAACATCCAAAAGGTAGATGCGATCGCCACTTAAATCTGTTGGATCGTCCAATATCTGAATCAGTGACAATCTTGGTTGACGACTTCGATAGTCAGCGACTTCTGTGTCTATCCATAAAGTCGTCGCTTTAGTATATTCAGTAACAACATAACTCATTTCCTTAGCGGATGTTATATAAGGCATTGGCAAGTATTTCCTGAAATTATAAAGTTAAGATGCGTTTTACCCAAGGGAGAAATGGAAGCAATACGGAGTGTTTATTTCAAAAGTTATTTGTAGATACAAAGTTGCATCCAATTGTAGTAGAAAAGAGTCAAGTGCTAATACCGCTCGCTTTGAATTCAAAAATCGTCTTGGCTGGTTAAGTAATACTGGCTTTATTGCAAGGGAGCGCTTGCTCCCTTGCAAGGAGTGCTTTTGGTTTCCGAAGTGATGCACAGGTGCTACAACGGAGTTCACCTATGCTGCTATGATGCCGCGTGCTTTCCTTGTGGCATTCACCAAAACAGTACTCCTGAAGGCTGTGGATGCCTCTTATGGTACTCTCAGCTCGAAATACCTACTCACACGAATGTAGGATATGCGCGAAAATTTACTTTCAGCCGAATGCCTTTCCTTGTAACCTCCAAGAGTTTCTCCCAACTCATATTTGGAGCAGTGTATACGGGATTGATAGTAGCGATTAGAGATATCTTTATATTTAGATGTATTATAAAATTTACGCATAAGTGTAAATACGTAGCTGTAATTTTCCGCTGCCTTGAAACTGAAAGACGCAGAATTAAAGGTTGATAGCCAGCGCTTTTTAGTGTATATGACCAGTGCATGGTAAAATTTGCGGCAAGCGTGATTGTCAACCCGTGCCGCCTCCTCAGGTTCATTTAATCAACAATGGGCGGAATATGAGGTTAAAAGCAAACTCTTTGAATTTAAAAAAATCTTGTCCATTACGTGCTTTTTGGTCAACATTTTTTAAAGCAAGTGTTAAAACTGGTGGAGTTACCCTTGCCTTATCAAGTAGATTTTGATAAGACAGCAATAGGTATGTAATTTTGCTAGCTGGTGGGTGAAGAGGAATGAACGAAACTGACACTTCCAAGCAAAGGGCTGTTGCTAAATCAGACAAGACTGCAAATTCGCTAAAAACCAAGCAGCAGGCAAGCTGTCCCTTTTACTCAGTTTTGCCTAATGAAAATATGGTTACGGCATTACCGCTATTAGCACCAGCGGGAAATACGCAGTATGAGAGTGAACCACAACGGAGTTCACCTCAGCAGGATTGGATGGCAGAGCCTGATGGTGAAAAACAAGCAATAATTGATTCTGAATTCAACAAACTGTTGGCATTAAATGAAGAATTGCGTTCTGCTAACAACAATTTGTACGAGCAAGTCGAAGATCTCACAGATACACTAGAGGAGTCGGAAAAAGCTTTACAACTGCAAAAAAAACGCTCGAGTGTCACAGAGTCGCTCCTCAACCAACAAACACAGGAACTAGCCGCAGCTCAAGAGCAAATAAACTCCCTATTCCAACAGTTAGAAACTGCCGTGCAAACTGTTCAACGTCAGGAAACTACAGTTGAAACTTACAAAGCACAGCTAGAAATTAGCCAACAACGCCTTGCACAGTTGGAACGGGAATGTGCCCTTATTCAATCTAACTATCACGAACAATCTCACCAGTTATCGCAATCAGAAAGTGCGTGTCGAGAGCTACGTACTAGGCTGATGCGACAACAACGTCAGACTCTGCAATTTAAGGCAGCTTTGGACAAGTGTCTAGAGACACCTTTACCTAGTTATGATTCCTTAAACGATTATGGCCTGAAGCAACCACGACACTCACAAAGAGCTAGTTCTTTTTCCAATACCCAGACGATTCAACCTTGGTCAGTAGAATCAGAATGTTTTACAAATGAGGAATCAGCATCACCCGCACACCAACAGGATGATCTCTCAGATGGAATTGCGCTTCAACAGACAAACCAGCCAAAAGATTTGGCACAGGAGGTGAATTGTCCTATCTTTGACAGCAGCTTGGCGTCAGATATTGAAGACACTTTAACACCAACCCCACCAGCCGCCGCATCAGAAATTATTGATGGCTCAACAACACCCGAAGCCGCTTCACCAACAATATCAGGGAACTTAGAAGAGCAACTGGATAGTGTCATTCAAATGTTTTTCAGATCCCAGCCTGCATCCACATCACCACCCCCTCCCAATCGAGAAGAAGAAGGCGAAAAAAACAATTCTGTCGAGCAGCCTATTTGGGAAACTTTTGCAACATCTATTCCAGATACTGAGAACTCAGAAGATGAAGTTGTGACTCTTAATCAAAAGAATTCTGAGAATTTTGAGAATGAGAATTCAGACGACTATTGGTCAGAAATGTCCACGGAGACGACTTCTCCCCATAGCTCGTTTAGTGACAACTCCAGTGACGTCAACTCGCCCTCACCAATCGTTTATCCACAGCGTCCACCTAAACGGCGAAAGTCGTTAGCATTTGTTGAACTACCAAATTTTCGCCGCTCTTGAAGTAGATAGAGGACAGGATCTCCTCTGGGGTAATGGGGGCTTGGGGGAGAAGAAATTGCATCGGTCATCTTAGGCACTTGCCAGTAAATAAATATCCCGCCGTATGTCTGAACCCAAGCGCGAAGTCTGCCGGGGGATCTTCCCAAGAGCGAGCTTCGCGACTACGACGCTTATCTCTAGTTTGACGGCTGGATATTTATTTTTATGGATCTCCCTTAGACGAGCGCTTCGGGGAGTAACAGCTAATCGTTAACTCAGATCTCCTGTAGATACATAAACATTGCAGTGCGTCTCTACATCTCCTGACTCCTGACTCCTGAGTCCTGTCTCCTGACTCCTGAGTCTTGTCTCCTGTCTCCTAATTCCTGTTTCAAATATTGAGAATGCGTACCTGTACTCAGAGCGTAGCTAATAGCTAACAGCCTGAGCCATAAAGCTGGATGATGCTGTTCAAACCATGACTGTTTTCGGCTAAGAAAACTGGGAAACCATCCTCTTAGCAAGGCACGGATCAGGGTATGACGACTAAAGTCAAAGTAGTTACCTAGCCATCGCAGCAAATCCTTCAAACCAGCAAGTTGCCAAATCCACAGCAGTAACGCCGGGTTTTTACGAGCTGCTTTTAATGCTAAACGGTTAAAGGTAAACCAATCAAATCTATCTTTGATAAAATTATCTGCCACCTCTGTGGGTTCGGAAGCCAAGAGCCCAAAGAAGGTATTGAGCATGGCATTAATTCTTTGGGGTGGTAAAAATTTTCCAGTGGGAACCATCATTCCTTTGGAAAATAGCCAAGTCACTGAAACATTACTTTGGAAAGCACGAATCCGGTTTAAATGTTGGAAACTTAGGAGATCGTGCTTGAGAGCAGTATCTAATAAGGTTGTTAGACGTTCCAGGTTACGAACTAGGGAACCAAAGCCAGTAAACACTAAGGGAGACTGAAGTGATGCAGCATCACCAATTGCTATCAGGCGATCAAAAGCAACAGTGCGATCGCTACTCCCTACACTAAAATGCCCTGGAATATACCCGAATGTCGGTTTTTTCCACACCAGCTTGTCTAGATCGCATCGCCGATACTCTGGCAAAATTGAGAAAAAATCCTCGTACATTTCCAGTAAGGAGCCGGGATTTTCACGATTGACTTCATGGTAGTGGAATAAATAAATTGTCAGTTCTTCATTTGCTCCGGGAAACAATTCCCATATTAACTGCCGTCCCCGCGAGATATCCCCGTGGCTATTGAGAACGTCTCCATATTGGGAATCCCATACCCCAGTTTCAAATCCACGTTCAATCACTGCTCCCACCGTTGGACAAACACTGTCGAAGGCACGACCTCCATTCAATTGCCATGCGATCGGTGAAGCAGTTCCCATCGCATCTACTAGCAGTCGTCCACTGACTTGCTTGTTGATTTGATTGGGTAAATCTTTGACATTAATGACAACTTGTGATATATTCACGTCTGCTTGGATGAATTCTGTCTCATCCCAGATTTCACCGCCAAAAGTTCGGAGCTTTTGCCCCAATAATCGCAGTAGTTTCTCAGAATCTAAACCCAAATTTAATACAGTAGGAGTGTGTAAGACAGGTGCTTTTAACTTATCGTCAATATAAGCATCAAAAAATTTGTTAAATCCGTCCTTGTATTCCCGTCCGATAATCGATTCTACTTCAGCAGAGGTGAATAAACCCAGATTAATCAAGCTTTGAATCTCATCACGGGAAATATTCCATTCTCTATTCATCCGCCCAAAGGGTAATCTTTCTATCAATAGCACTCGATATCCTAGTTTTGCCATGACTGTGGCATGAATGACACCAAGTGCGCCACCGACGTAAATTAGGTCAAATTGGGGAGAGGAGGAGACAGGAGGAGACAAAGGAGAAGAAATGCTTCCTTGTCCCCTGATGTCTTCAGGGTGGGAAAAAACTACTTGTCGAGGTTTCTGGGGATTCCGGACACCTTCTCGCCATCGTTGCTCCCACCAGTAGACACGCGCTAGATCGTATTCTCCGTTAGGCATTTTCTGAAAATATTTAACGGTGAGGGGGTAATAGGGGGCAAGAGAAGTAAAAATTGATACGTCAGCACAATCAATCGCTGGTGGTTCGGGGTAGTGATGAGGAAAGCGGTTACGGATGCCAGTCATCAGACGGAGGAGGATTTGCGGCTCTCCTGGTAAGGGTTTCTCTGCCCAACGAAATACTTTTAAATAGGTAGTCCTCTGTACAGACCAGACGAAGACGGAAAGTTCAGCAGGTAATTTTTCCGGAACCCTCTCCTGTTTATTTGTAGTTTTAGATACTCTTAGGCGAAAGCCTTCGGAAGTAAGCTCTTTTTCTCCGGTTCCTGGTTCAAACTCTGCTTGCAACCAATTACAGACAGTAGCTTTATCGGGAGTAGGGATTTCTATGTAAAGTAATTCTCTCATTATTTTCGGAAATCTCCAATTAATTTACTCATTAAGACAGATGAAAGAAAGGCTTAAAGTAAGGTAAACTCCGCCCTATCAGTTATATGAGAATTATGTAAAGAAATTTTAAGAGTAGGTCGAGTTTATTAATCATTACTGTGTTTCTCTAAACGCACGCTATGAATTATCCCATCCCAGACAGCCCTCAAGAAATCGTTGCCCTTCGACAAAAGCCTGTTGATGAAGAATTAGTTGCTTCTGCGATCGCAGGTGTTATTAAGATTGTCCGCGCTCAGGGTCAATCTTTGGAGGAATTAACAGCCCAAGTGCTAGCCGATGACAGCGTACTAGATCAGCAACAACGACGTTGGCTCAGCCAGGTAGTTGCTCAAGCCTGGGAAAATTTTTCATAAATTAGGACTTACGCACGATTACCCTGAGAAACAAACGACACTCTTTGGTACAGAAAAATCTGAATGGCGGAAGTCGCTACTTCTGATTTAGGTAGAAGACGACGAAATAAGAATTTGAGAGTTAAAGGGCTCAGAACACTTATTTTTAGAGTGGTGTAACTTGATCAATGACAAATAACGCTCCCTGCCTCCTGTTTGGTGCGAATTTTATGAGCTTGAAACATTCAGCACTGGTGTAGCACAAAAATGTAAAAATAACCCATATTCTAATCCCTCTACCACCGCGTGATAGGAAGCTTCCAAAATATTAGTTGAGACACCGACCGTCGTCCAGCGTTGCTGACCCGATCTCGATTCCACCAGAACGCGGGTTTTTGCAGAACTACCTGCATGTCCATCAAGAATCCGCACTTTGTATTCAGTCAACTCAAACAGAGCAATTTGAGGGTAGAAGTTCACCAAAGCCTTGCGTAAAGCCGCATCTAAAGCTCCTACAGGACCGTTTCCCTCTGCCGCTTCTATAATATCTTTACCATTAACAGCGACTTTCACAGTTGCTAGGGCGTGACTCTTTTCTTTCCCCTCCACTAAGTCACAGTGAACTTGAAACCCTTTTATTTCAAAAAACTGCTGGCGACTTCCCAAAGCGGAACGCATTAATAACTCAAAACTCGCTTCTGCAGCCTCAAATTGATAGCCTTCACTCTCCAAAGTTTTGAGACGTTGCAGAATTTGTGCGGTTTTGGGATTGTGCTTATCCAATTCAATCCCAAAAGAGCGGGCTTTCGCTAAAACATTACTGACTCCTGAGTGTTCAGAAATCACAATCCGGCGACAATTCCCAATTTGTTCTGGTTGAATGTGTTCGTAAGTGAGGGGATTGCGTTCCACTGCCGAGACATGAATGCCACCTTTATGGGCAAAAGCTGAACGTCCGACGAAGGGGGCGTGTTCGTCAGGTGCGAGATTTACCACCTCGCTGATAAAGCGACTGGTTTGAGTCAGTTGAGAGAGTTGACTATTTTCAATACACTTGTAACCGAGTTTTAATTGCAAATTTGGGATGATCGAACAGAGATTTGCATTGCCACAACGTTCACCATATCCATTGATCGTGCCTTGTACCATCCTCGCCCCTGCCATGACAGCAGCTAGGGCGTTAGCTACTGCGGTATCTGAATCGTTGTGTGTGTGAATTCCTATTTGGGGAATTGGGAATCGGCTTTTGTCATTAGTCCATTGTTCTTGATTCGTGAGCGAGGAAACATGACTAACAACCGAACGGACAATTTGAGAAACTTCATGGGGTAGAGATCCACCATTTGTATCGCACAGCACAAGCCATTCAGCACCAGCAGCGATCGCTGCTTCTAATGTTTGTAAAGCATAATCTGGATTGTGCTTATAACCATCGAACCAGTGTTCTGCATCGTATACGATCCGGCGTCCTTGAGTGCGAAGATACTCAATTGTGTCCCGTATCATCGCGACATTTTCTACTAGAGTAGTCTTTAGACTCTCTGTAACATGTAAATCCCAAGATTTCCCGAAAATTGTTACCCAGCGTGTGCCAGCACCAAGGATAGCTTGTAGCATAGGCTCGGTCGATGCTTCAGTTTTAGGACGTCGAGTTGAGCAAAAAGCAACAATTTCCGAGTTCTGAAGCGGATCTTCAAGCATCTGCAAGAAAAATTGTACATCTTTGGGATTTGCACCTGGCCAACCGCCTTCTATAAAGGGAATTCCCAGTCGATCTAAGCTCCGGGCAATGCGTAACTTATCTTCAATCGACACCGATAAACCTTCGCACTGCATACCATCTCGAAGTGTAGTGTCATAAATCCACATTTGTGGGGAGGAGTTTTCTGTCATAAAACTAAGACAAAGAGACAATCAAGCAAGTAAATCACTATCGCTTTAAGATAAAGGAAAAGTTTATGAGATGTTTGAAAATTGAATTATAAAAAAACTTTTGTATCCTGAGCGTCCTTTGAAGCAAAGCAGAGAGTGAGTTTTCCGTTATCGAACAACGGAAAGTGCATCACGCTACTATTAACGCTTGATCCCAACACAGAAATATCATCAATTCTTCTTTAAGTAAAGCAGGTTATTCTTATTATCTTGAGTGAATTTTACCTTTTTTAAGGATTCCTTAAGTCGGAATGAATGGAAATTTAAATATGACTATCGATGTAAGTAAGTCGGCATAAATAAATGAAAATTTGCTTTAGCGCTAGAGAGGGCTGACTGCGAGCTATTTTTATTAACTTTACTTTTCTTTACATAATTAGGTTATTTATCGCCGACTTACTTAAACTCCGCAGCTATAAACTCAGTAGTCACCTTCGGAGAACGTTCTGAAGGCATAAGCGCTTCTCTGCTCTCACGCTTAAAAACACTCTTATCTTCACAATGGACGCCCTGTGGCTCTTGTTACTCTCCGCTCGACACAAATTTTTGATTAATGTAGATACGCTTCAATCATGGCGTCTCTACACCCGAAGTGCGCTCATTTTTTATTGGAACCTCTCTCCGTGACTCATAGCTGATATCAAACATCTGCCTTTATTTGTAATAAATATTACTTTTTTATAGTTATTTATACTGATTATCAATTACCAATGACCCATTTTTACTCATTATCCATAAATTGTTACAATATGGCGAATACGTTGTTGTCATGTTAAATGCTCAAGGTAAAACAACTGATTGTACCCGTGGAGCAAATCTACGGGAAATATTATTGCAAAATGGTATTGACCTCTACAATGGCGATGCTAAGGTAGTGAATTGGCAAGCAATGGGAAGTTTTAGAACTTGTGCGGTTTACGTTAAGGGTAAAGTCTCATAGGAAAACTGGCAATCGCCAAGAGAGCGAGATCGTGTTGCTCCCCATGATCTTACAAAAAATCTACGAGCTTGCCTGTTAAACTTAGGTTTTAAATCATGTGATGACACAAGTTGATTGATTTTGGGGTCAAAGGTCTCAATTAGTTTGTAAAGATAAAGGAGAAAAACAATATGGGTAGATGGACACCACTTATTCTGATGGCTGGAGGCTTGGCAATATTGTTTGGCACATTGCTGGGTATTAACTTTCCTTTGGGCGTACAAACTGCCCAAGTCCCTAAACCTGTAGACAAGGCATCAAAAGTGCTTCCTGCTAATATTAATGTTAATAGCACTGCAACTGGGACCACGACAAATGAAAACACAAACAGTGCTGCCCAGAAAAGAAACTCAAGCAGTGTTGCCCAGAACAATAATAACTCAAACGACACAACACCTGAATCAATCAACTCTGATGTTAACCAAAACTCAAATAAATCAAATTCTCAATCACAAACAAATGACGCAAATGATACAAATCAAAACCAGAAGAGCGAACCAATTCGAGCATTGTGGTAGCGGTTTTGAGTTACTCGTTTTCAATTAGCAGTTGTGGATGGAAAAGTGAAATTATTTGCTTAAAAAAAATTCAGAACATCACAGTCTTGCTTTCAGTGATGTAAAGATTCCTGACAAAACCCATGAGCAACTTCCGTAGAGACATTCCGAGTTCTTCCCTATCTTGACTTAATGAATAGCGACGTTTTAATTATTGGTGGCGGCGTTATTGGCTTGGCGATCGCCATAGAACTGAAATTGCGCGGGGCAAATGTAACTGTCCTCTGCCGCGACTTTCAAGCTGCCGCCACTCATGCTGCCGCAGGAATGTTAGCATCAGGTGCCGAAAAACTCCCAGCAGGTGCAATGCAAGAACTGTGTTGGCGATCGCAGTCTCTCTATTTTGAATGGACACGCAAAATAGAACAATTGAGTGGTTCAAGTATTGGATACTCGCCCTGTGGCATTTTAGCACCAGTTTATGAACAAGAGGGGGAGACCCTCCCCCCCTCTTTCTGCCCTGCTGACTGGTTGGACACAGAAGCTATTCATCACTATCAGCCAGGATTGGGAGCGGAAGTGGTTGGTGGCTGGTGGTATCCTGAAGATGCACAAGTGGACAATCGTGCTTTAGCACAGGCATTGTTAACTACGGCTCAGTCTCTTAAAGTTGAACTCAAGCAAGGTATTACAGTACAAGGAATTGTGCAGCAGCAAAGGGTTGTGATTGGCGTCCAAACCAATGCTGAAGTCTTTCATGCCGAACACTATGTTTTAGCGACGGGTGCTTGGGTAAACGAGTTACTCCCGTTACCCGTACATCCCAAAAAAGGGCAAATGCTTAGTGTCCGAGTCCCAGAAATTGTGCCTTCCTCACCATTGACGAGGGTATTGTACGGACAAGATATTTACATCGTACCTAAACGTGACAGAAGGATCGTTGTTGGGGCAAGTAACGAGGATGTAGGTTTTACTCCTCACAATACGCCCATCCAAATTCAAACTTTACTACAACGAGCTATTCGGCTATATCCCCACTTACAGCATTATCCTATAGAGGAGTTGTGGTGGGGATTTCGTCCTGCGACTCCAGACGAATTACCCATTTTGGGCACAAGTAGCTGCGAAAATTTAACCCTTGCGATTGGTCATTATCGCAATGGTATTCTCCTAGCACCCATTACTGCGGCATTGATTGCCGATTTGATTTGGAACCGAAAATCTGACTCGCTTCTCACCTATTTCCACTATTCACGCTTCTACAAAAAGTCATCTACTGTCACGATAATGCCCACACTCTCCCCCACTCCCCAAAGCTCCTTTGCTCAACAGGAAGAATCGACCGAAGTTATGAGCACTGGAAGTCGCCCTTCAGAGTACTCTTCACTCGCAACGGACTCCTCTCAATTCCTCATTCCCGACGCTCCCCTCACCATCGCTGGGAAAACTTTCTCATCACGCTTGATGACAGGAACTGGTAAGTATCGCAGTATTGAGGAAATGCAGAAAAGCGTCATTGCAAGTGGATGTCAAATCGTCACTGTAGCAGTTAGACGGGTACAGACAAAAGCTCCCGGACACGAAGGTTTAGCCGAAGCGCTGGATTGGACAAAAATTTGGATGTTACCCAATACCGCAGGTTGTCAAACTGCAGAAGAGGCAATTCGCGTTGCGCGATTGGGTAGGGAAATGGCAAAACTAATGGGACAGGAAGATAACAATTTCGTTAAGTTAGAAGTTATTCCCGACCTTAAGTATTTACTACCAGATCCTATCGGCACTCTCCAAGCAGCAGAACAACTGGTTAAAGAAGGTTTTGCCGTATTACCGTACATCAACGCTGATCCCATGTTAGCAAAACGCCTGGAAGAAGTAGGTTGTGCGACGGTAATGCCTTTGGCTTCCCCTATTGGGTCGGGACAAGGGTTGACAACAACTGCCAATATTAAGATTATTATCGAAAATTCAAGTGTGCCAGTAGTCGTAGATGCAGGCATAGGTTGGCCATCCGAAGCAGCGCAAGCAATGGAAATGGGCGCAGATGCTTTACTGATTAATAGCGCGATCGCATTAGCACAAAACCCTCCAGCAATGGCTTATGCCATGAATCTTGCAACAGTTGCCGGTCATTTAGCATACCTTGCAGGTAGGATGCCGATGAAAACCAGCGCCAGTGCTAGTTCTCCCCTGAGTGGAACAATAAATTAAGGAGTGAGGAGGAGCCAGTAGAGTATTTATAACTACGAAGCGAGCGATTTGTTCCCAGAGTAAGAGTAAAAATAACGTTTATTTAACTTAAAATAACTTTAATGAACAAGGATTTAATTTATGCCCTATACAACTGAAGAAGGCGGTCGTCTAAATAATTTTGCTCGTGAGCCAAAAGTTTATCAAGCAGAACCTCTTAGCGATAAACAAAAGCGTAATTACCTAATTGTGGGAATTACTGCAACGATTTTGGTAAGTGGTTTAATTTTTGTTGCTTTCTCTGTCTCAAGCTTCAGTTAGTAGACAGTTTTGGCAACCAACCTTAATCAATATCAGGTTCCGGATTCTATATGAACCTGATATTTGTATGTTAAAAAGCAGTTAGACAGGCTCATAGTTGATTGCTACTATCGAATCGCCAGAAACGAATACCAATATAAAAAACCACTCCTGGGCCAAGTAAGCCAAGAAAGAAAATAAAGGAAATAAGTAATTTTACAGTCGGAAGGGAGTAAATGTTAAATGCTGACATTTGTGAAGGTATTTGCCAGTATACAGTATAATTTTACACTTGCTGTTATTTTAGACTATCTAAGCTTGATTTATCCTGAGCAGATCGACAATAACTTGAAAATCATATAAGGAAGAACACAAAACACAGAACTCAGAATGACCCTATGGAAAAATGGTGGTAGTTTAGTATCGAAGAATTTTTCTCTTCTTTACTGATGAAATACGAATGCAAGTGACTATTATTGCCACCCAGTTGTACAGAAGCCTTCTAAGTTCTGAGTTTTTTCTAATGACAAGCTGCTTACATGTGCCCCTTGAGGGTATGTACACTGCGTTTTGGCTTTTAAGCCGCAAAGAGCGTGAATGATACTGCACACACCGATAATTTTGTTTGGAATCGGCAAGTATACCACCGCTTGAAACTTGCCTTAAGTCTTGGTTTGCGGCGACAAATTTTTGTAGCGGTATGCGATGACTTAACCCTGAGAAATCAGGTTGCTGCTCGCTTGCATTCAACTTTAGCTTATCCGGTTGGACAGGTACTCTATCAGCCATCAGATATAGAAGAAGCCAGCACTCCAGCTTATCCGCGATTAGTTACCTTACGGTTGAATTTAAATGATCCTAATCCCATAGCTCAGATCAATCAATGGTTAGCTAATTATCCACCGCCTATCTTCGGAGCATCAAAAGATACTCCAGGGCGGCCATTACCTATACCAGCATTTCAGATTGTCGGTGTTGAGCAGCTAACCAAGCAATCAGTAGCCGTACAACGTCTATTTTTGCACTATTTGCGTTTAACAGAGCAGCATTTATCAAGTCCCGAGTCTAGCCAATTCTTAGAATCAAGCTTACTATTATGGGTGCCGCGTCCTTGGTTATATGCTATAAACCAGTCAGCACCACAGTTTTGGCAAAACCGTACAGGTGTTTTTGTGTTTGCTGGAGAACCCACACCGACAGCTCAAAATAGAAGTTCGCCAGAACGTTTTTCCGGTTCTAGAAGTTTAGATTTAGGACATATCGAGCAATCGATTTTGGAAGAATCCGTCACGAAAGAAGATTTTGATTTCCAGAAACAGATACCAGTGAATCGCGCACAAAAACAGCCAGAAGTTAGAGAGTTAAAATCACTCAAGAAGAGACAGATTCCGCAGGAGTCAACTGCATTGAGAGCTGGCAATATCTCATCGTCATTGCCTTCGTCTTACATTAACAAGGAGTTAACGGAGCTAGTACTAGCAACAATTAATACTACAGTTACTGAGAACGAAGATCAAAGCTTGCAAGTCCGACAAATTCTAGAAGAGATTGAGGATTTACACGCACAAGAAAAATCAGAGACAGCACTGGCAGCAGTGTATTATCGCTTGGGCAACTTATATCGCCTTCGCATTGAGCAAGGACAATCAAATTTAGAAAACTTGATGGTAGCAATTCTTGCTTATCAAGAGGCAGTAACCTACGATGATAGCTCACCTCAAGTACCAGATATTTTGAACGATTTGGGCACACTCTATTGGATGCTGTCTCGTACACCCCCTAATTCTGAGGACGGACAATCTTACATAGAGCAGGCAATTGAATTTTATCAATTGGCTTTGAAGCTAATATCGCTACAGGCAAATTCTGAAACTTATGCTCGCGTGCAAAATAATCTCGGGACAGCTTATGGTGATTTAGCTCGATTTTCTAACCCAGCAGAAAATTGGCAGCAAGCAGTTTTAGCTTATAGCGAAGCACTACGCTTGCGGACATCTGATATGGAATTATTGAAGTATGCTGCCTGCCAAAACAATTTAGGAACAGCTTACTGGCATTTAGCGCAATATAACCAACCTGTCGAGCATCTGAAGAAAGCGATCGCATCTTATAAAGAAGCTCTGATTCAGTACAACCCTGAAGAGGAACCGCTTAAGTATGGCATGATTCAAAATAATATCGGTACTGCATACTGGAATATTGCACAATACGAACAACCATTGAAGAATCTACCGCTTGCTGTTGAAGCTTATAACGAAGCATTAAAGTATCGCACTCCAGCTAATGTTCCTGCCGCCTGCGCCGCCACAGCAAATAATCTTGGTACTGCTTACTCGCACTTAGCAAACCTATCGCAAATAACCAAGGAAGAACAGCAGAAGTTTTTAGATCTCTGTATCATAGCTTACAAAGAAGCACTTGCTCTTGCTCATTCACTGAACGGTGTGTCTTTAAGTTTTGAGATGAGCGCAACTCACAACAACTTAGGTTTAGCTCATTATAAACTCGTCACAGATGCTTATTTCAATGGTGACAAAGCAATGCGCTCCCAACACCTAGAAGCAGCATTAGATAACCACTTGCAAGCATTAAATGGATTGAGTAAACAACCAGAAGCTTATCAAGCTACACTAACTTATATAGTGAAAACGATTCACGCCTTTCATAATGAATTAGGTATACAAGGACAGAATCTTGCTTTATCTAAAGTACCAGGTCAGTTATTACCAGAAATTTTGCCAAAATTGTAATTTGTTGATTGTTGGTTGCTGATTGTTGATTGTTTTTTTTAACACCCATTAACCATTAACCATTAACCATTTACTCATTTGTATTAATTACAGAAAATATTGATGAGTAATCATCGTGAGCAAATGACATTTTGATGGCCATTTCTATAACTTGCTGCACGCCCTCGATACTGCTGACATTTAAACCAACTGATTTGGCTTCATCAATAAACAAATCGGTGTCTTTCATCAAATGCTTTATTGGAAAGTTCGGATTTGTATAATTGCTATCCAACATCCGTTGCAGTTTTTTGTCAAATGTAGGTGCGTAAAGGGCGCTTTTCCGTAGAATTTGCATAAACAAGTCTACATCGACACCTTGGTGCTGGGCAAAACTAAGCGAGAGAGCAAAAGCAGCTGTAAGAGAGGCAATAAGTTGATTGAGCGCTAATTTGAGCGCAGCAGCAGTTCCTACAGAGCCAACAAATACAGGTTCTGAGCCGAAATGCTGTAATAGCTTTAAGTGACGTTGATATTGTTCTCGTTGTGCACCTACCATAACAATCAGTTTTCCCGCTTCCGCTTCGGGAATACTACCCAAAACGGGTGCTTCTATATACTCACCGCCAACCGCAACCACTGCATCCCTAATTTCTTGACTTTCTGTGGGACTAATTGTCCCCATTTGGATAATAGTGCGTCCTGCTAAAGCTGGTGACGACTGATCTGAAAGCAGTACGTTATAAATAGCACCAGTATTGGTTAGCATGAGAATGACATAATCAGCCTCACGAATTGCTTGGTGAGGTTTTTCGACAATTTCCGCGCCTGCTGCTTGTAGTGGTGATAATTTTTCTGGAGTCCGGTTGTAAGCAATTAACTGTATCTTTGCAGCTAACAGCCTTTGAGCCATAGGTTGCCCCATCAATCCAGTCCCCAGAAATGCTACCTTCATCAAAATCTCCTTGTTCTTTGCTCAATTTAAATTCAGTCAGGGAGTCGTTCGTTTTGGGGTGGGGAGAGGGAAATAGGATCTGGTTATTTGTGAGTTGTTGATTGTCAAAAATACTTCCCAACTCTCCAAAGCGTCAACGAGGGAAACCCCCTGAACTTCTGAGCACCGACTTCTGCCGCTCAGACAAATGGCGTTCTACGGTGCAGGCTTCTCCCCACTTCCTTAACCCCCTGCGGCAAAAGAAACCATAATCAACACTGAAAGTAAGATCCCAGGGGCAAGTAGTAAAACTAGCGTTAACAATTCGTGAGCGTTCATAATATCACCTTTTTTATGTCTGTTTTCACTGCTATGTTAAACTAAGTAATCCCTGTGCAAGATGAATACAGTTTTTTTTAAGTTTGATCTGGTACAATCAGTCCTTTCAAGGGTTGTATAGTTTCTGTCTTTGTCAGTCCTTTACTTTGAACGAGAACACCGAACCCGCCTAATCCTAAGGGGTCTAAAAGTTGGTGTAGTGAATCTCGACGGCGTAGCAACTGAGATGCAGGTTGTTTTGTGTCCGAGAGCATGGCAAGGCGTTCTCCCAAACCCAACGCCATCAAAAATAATCCTTGCTGCGTAAATCCAACTTTATCTATTCCGCAACTCTGGCCCCATCTCTCTAAAGCAGTAAAGTCAACGTGGGTTGTGATGTCTTGTCGCCCAACGTTAATATAAGGATTGTTGTGGCGTTGATGCTGGTAGTAGCATTGGAGCGTTCCTTGCGATCGCCTGGGGTTGTAGTAACGACTTGCAGAATAGCCATAATCTATTGTTAACACATATCCGCGCTGCAAGCGGTTTGCTACTATACCCAACCAATGTAATGCAGCTAGATTGATTTCGCTGCGAAAACCATCTGGATAAGCACTTAGGGCGTTTATGCCAACTAAATCGAGATATTGAGTTAGCTGAATTGTTGAAGGTTCCCCGCTAACTTCTACAAATGATGGTGTGGGGCGACTTGAGGACGCCGAGACATTCTCCTCTTCCCCATCTGTTGAGGTTGTTACATAAATTTCTTGTAGTTGCTCATCTTTTAAAATGAATTGATGCACGGGAAAAGCATCTACCAATTCATTAGAAAAAAAGCAGCCAACAATTGAGTTGCTTGGTATTTCCTCTAGATCACACCAACATACAGGAAATTCTTGCAAGCGTTGCTGTTGTTCTTGCCTCAAAGCCGAAGACTTCTCAACTATGATAAAATTAAGAGCCTTAAAAAAATCTGAGTCCTGCTGCTGAATAGACTTAAGAATATCTAAAGCCAAGAATCCTTGCCCCGCACCCATTTCTACTAAAGAGAACGGTACTGGACGCCCTAAAATCTCCCACATTTGGAGAAATTGTACCATTAATAATTCACCAAACTCTCCACCCAGATGGACAGATGTGAAAAAATCACCTTGCTGCCCAAGGTTCACTGCCTTTGTGGAGTAGTAACCGTGCTTGGGGTGATACAATGCCGTGTCCATATACTCAGAGAAAGTGATACGCCGATTGCGACTTGCGGCAATGCGATCAGCTATTGTCTCACACAGTGCAGGCTGAGAATCATCTGTAGAACGATAAAGCCTTGGTTGTGAATTATCAAAATTCATCCTTTAAATTTTTCTTCTCTTGTACCTGATAACTTGAGCTTAACTTAAGATCCCCGACTTCTTTAAGAAGTCGGGGATCTTGTTTGTCACCTATTGTAGAGAATTGAAGAGAAATTTTTATTGTGAGTTACACCCTTTACCGTGATACCTCACCAAGCCCCTTGAAGCAGAAGAATTAACGAGTCAAGATATTGATAGCAGCACCCGCAGCTGCACCAGTAATAGCATTGTTAAGAGTATGACGGTGGTTAGTGATTAAGCCAGTTGCCGTACCAGTAGCTGCACCTACTGCAGTATCTTTCACCAAGTCATGATTTCTATGATGCGTTGCGCCGTTATCAACTGCATGAACCGCAGCACCAGCAGCTGCTCCATTCACAGCATTATTTAAGATAGAACTATTATGAGTAATCACTCCAGACACGACACCAGCAGCGGTTCCAATACCAACATCTCTTATCCAATGATCATCTGCAGATGCAGGTTTTACTGATGCTACATTGACACCAATTAGACTTGAAACAACTAAGCCAGGTAATAGTGCGCGTTTCAAAACTTTATTCATGACCATACCTCGGAAATCAAAATTTGAACACTCTTCAAACCGTTATGTTTCTAGTGTAAATAACAGTTTTTTTTTTGACATGACCCGATTGGGTGATTGTGGCATTTAGCCGATTTTTTAACATCAGCTTCCTCTGATTACTTCTCAGTTGCGTACAATACGAGGGGTTCTACATTTATTTTTGAATATATATTTGATATAGCGACGGAAGACAGCATCTAATGTTCCAACTTTGCCTTTTTGTTGAGGGGTATGAGAATCATCGGAACAAGCAGTTTACCTTTTTACTTTTGCTGTATTGAAGTATAAATTTATTTTTAAGTCCTCACGTAAAGACGCACTCGAGACAAAGAAAACTCTGCGTCTTTGCGTCGAGTGCGTGAGATTTTTATGTTTTAAATCAACAAAGCCCCGTTTTTAGCAATCGCTTAACTGCTTATCTATCGACAGAACCCATGATGATATCAACACTACCTAGAATGACCACGACATCTGCCAATTTCACACCCTTCAATAATTCAGGTACAATCTGAACGTTGTTGAAATCAGCCGCGCGAATCTTCCACCGCCAGGGGAATGGGTTATCATCGCCAACTAGATAAATACCCAGTTCACCTTTGCCGCTTTCTACACGAGAGTAAATTTCACCTTTGGGGATTTTGAAAGTGGGAGCAATTTTCTTACTAACGTACTGGTAATCAGGACCATCCCACTCGGATTTTTTCCCGGCTGCCATCCGCTTGGCTTCCAAGTTTTCAAACGGGCCCCCAGGAAGTCCTGCGATCGCTTGGCGAAGAATCTTCACAGATTCACGCATTTCCCGCATCCGTACCACATAACGAGCTAGGCAATCACCAGCTGTTTCCCAGTGTACATCCCAGTCGAAATCGTCGTAACATTCATAGTGGTCTACTTTTCGCAAATCCCACTGGACGCCGGAAGCACGTAACATAGGACCAGAAAGTCCCCAATTAATCGCTTGTTCGCGGGTGATAGTGCCAATCCCCTCGATCCGACGGCGGAAGATGGGGTTATTCGTCACCAAGCGTTCGTACTCGTCAACTTTCGGCAAGAAGTAATCGCAGAAGTCCAAGCACTTGTCAACCCAACCATAAGGTAAGTCAATGGCAACGCCACCAATACGGAAGTAGTTGTGGTTTACCATTCGGTAACCTGTAGCCGCTTCCCACAAGTCGTAAATCATCTCCCGTTCGCGGAACTGGTAGAAGAAGGGAGTTTGAGCGCCGACGTCAGCTAGAAATGGACCAAACCACAGCAAGTGATTTGCAATGCGGTTCAATTCCAGCATAATAACGCGGATGTAGCTGGCGCGTTTGGGAACCGGAATGCCTGCCAGTTGTTCTGGGGCATTGACGCTAACGGCTTCATTGAACATCCCTGCTGCGTAGTCCCACCGACTTACGTAGGGAACGTACATAATGTTGGTGCGGTTCTCGGCAATTTTTTCCATTCCTCGATGCAGGTAGCCGATGACTGGTTCGCAATCAACGACGTCCTCGCCATCTAAGGTAACAATTAACCGCATAACCCCATGCATGGAGGGGTGGTGGGGACCCATGTTTAGCACCATTGGTTCGGTGCGGGTTTCTAATCTTGCCATAGATTCAGTGTTCCGCTCTCTTTTGTGACAATTGTAAAATTGGACCGCTTAGAAGATGACACTTACAGATAAGCGCGTGAACTGAGCAAAGGTTTTGTCAAGAAGGCCGGTGTTATGCCATTTCACAAATTCCTGCTTCCTCTGAAGAGCCCACATACAGCAACCCTAAAGCCAAATGGTGCTATAGGCTGTGATTCCGTGTTTCGTTGTGTTCCACTTCTCTATTAATTATATGGATTTGGAGTATAGAGGGCGCAGGATTTTTTTAGGACGTTTAGCAATGGAGTATACCACTCTCTACTCTCTACGACGCTCGGGTAGTAGAGAGCAATCTAATTCTCAGGATATAAGTTGAATCGAGAGCAGAGGCGAAAATTAGATGATTGTGAGATAAATATGAAAGACTACATTAAAATTTTAAAGCAATGCCCTTGCTGGAAAACACAGAAACACAGCCAAGTCTCCCTGAAGTTTACCGCAGTATCACTATTCCGGAGGGGAAAGGCTTTTGGCGGAAACTCCTAGCTTTTGCCGGACCTGGTTATCTGGTAAGTGTCGGTTACATGGACCCAGGAAACTGGGCTACAGATATCGCAGGTGGCGCTCAGTTCGGTTACACACTTCTGAGTGTCATTCTCCTATCTAACTTTATCGCCATTTTGCTACAGTCTTTGTGCGTGCGTCTCGCTGTCGCCACCGAACTAGACTTGGCTAAGTCTTGTCGCAACCAATTTAACCAGAAAGTTAATATTGTTCTCTGGATACTTGCTGAGATTGGTATTGTCGCCACTGACCTAGCGGAGGTAATTGGTGGTGCGATCGCGCTACAGTTATTGTTTCACATCCCTTTGTTTGTGGGCGTGTGCCTCACCAGTTTGGATGTCCTACTGTTACTCATGTTGCAGCGCCATGGCTTTCGGTATCTTGAAGCTTTAGTCATTACTTTAGTATCTACCATTGGACTGTGTTTTATGCTAGAGGTGATCTTTTCACACCCTGATTTCGGCAGCGTTATGCTTGGTTTTGTGCCTGACCCAGCCATTATCCAACAACAGGAGATGTTATACGTTGCTCTGGGCATTTTAGGTGCTACTGTGATGCCGCATAACTTATATTTACACTCAGCAATTATACAAACACGGGCATGGCAACACACCCCAGAAAAGAAACGAGAAGCCATCAAGTTTGGCACAATTGATTCAACAATTGCGTTAACGTTTGCGTTGTTTGTCAACGCGGCTATCTTAGTTGTCGCCGCCGCAACTTTTCATTTTTCCGGACATCAGGAAGTAGCACAAATTGAAGATGCTTACAAATTGTTATCCCCTCTCTTAGGTGTGAAGGTTGCCAGTTTTGTCTTTGCCTTAGCTTTACTCGCTTCAGGTCAAAGTTCAACCCTGACGGCAACTTTGTCTGGGCAAATCGTTATGGAAGGCTTTTTAAATCTACGTGTGACTCCTTGGATACGCCGTTTAATCAGTAGACTAGCAGCGATTATTCCTTCTCTCATCTGTATCGTCTTGTTCGGTGATGGCAGTACCACTAAATTACTTATTTTTAGCCAAGTCCTCTTAAGCTTCCAACTGTCGTTTGCCGTCTTCCCGTTAGTCATGTTTACTAGCGATCGCCAGTTGATGGGTGAATTTGTCAATCCATTGTGGCTAAAACTCGTCTCTTGGGGTGTGGCATTGATGATCGCCGGACTAAATGTTTGGTTGATCTGGCAAAGTGTGTTAGCAGTGCTGAGTCCTGAGTCCTGAGTCCTGAGTTCTGAGTGCTGAGTATGTGTTCAGCACTTGCTGGCTAAAACCGGGGGATTTCAGCATGGTTTTGATAGGGATTTTTAATTTTTAATTTTTAATTCTCGCCAATGACTGATTTTCACTCGTGAATTGTACCATCAGGCATAATTGCCTCTGTTAAAGTTGCGCCTCTGAAAGTTACTCCAATCA
The DNA here is from genome assembly GCA_937873135.1 of uncultured Scytonema sp. GTDB lineage: Bacteria > Cyanobacteriota > Cyanobacteriia > Cyanobacteriales > Nostocaceae > Rhizonema. The sequence continues at coordinate 26,676 of CALMVQ010000216.1, forward strand.
GGATTGCCTCTCTCAAATTGGCTCTGGTTAGATCGGCTCCAGTCAAATCTGTCCGATATAAGATGGTATTGGTCAAATCCGCTTCCACCAAGCAAGCCCAACTCAAATTAGCTCGACTCAGATTTGCGTCCCTGAGATTGGTTTGAAATAAAGTTCCATTGCTGAGATTTGCTCTACTTAGATCTGCCGCATGAAACGTTGCCATTGATAAGAGTGCTGCAATTAGGTTTGCTGCATTTAAATTGGCTTCTCTCAAGTTTGCTGTACTCAAATCTGTTCGATGTAAAATTGCCCAACTGAGATCTGCACCTGTAAGGTTCGCTTCCTTTAAATTTGCTGCAGTTAAACAAACTTCACTTAGATTTGCTCGTTCTAAATTTACCCTTCCAAAATTCCTCTGCCCTGCGGCATATCTTTTAACAAGTTCCTCTGCGTTCATGTCTCCGGAAATTAGCCGATCCATTGCATCTCTCACTGCTGTTAGTAATCAGACACAAAAACCTATTTTTTTACTGCTGATACGCGCTCAATGTAACCGACAAAATCGCACAAATGACTACTGGTTTGGGTATAGAGGGTAGTACCCCAGAAAGCCGTAAAAAGTCATAACAAATGGTGCAAGCATTGCCTGTACGTTGAGACTTCGTTAAATCTCTTAAACTTTTTTAACAATTTTAAACAAGTCTTCTACCTTAGTCAATCTATTTTAAGTATTTATACTCAATAATAGCTGGAGTTGGGTAGGACAGAGGAGTAAAAATAGCTAATGGGTGATGGGTAATAGGGAAGAGAAGGCAAGAATCATGATCTTTTCCCAATTCAATTCCCGATGACCAACGACTAAGCACCACGTATGCCCCGCCAGGAGCAACTTCAGGAAATGACAAAGTTTTTTAGAAGTCCTGCCAGATGCATATTTCAGCAAAACACTCCTGTCATGAGAAAAGTCTTTCTGATTCAGGACGAGTGGCAAAACCGTTAACCAACCTGAAGGCGATCGCTCTCAAGTCGGTGGAGTTTAGTCTTCTCCTAAGTAGGCTGAAACTCTGATGACTGCCTAAGCTCAGAAAAGGTTATGATTTCACTGAACTTGGGTTATTTAAAAAAACCCCGACAGAAGCCGGGGTCATTTTAGATGTATGAATGCATGGGATTTCGTTATTGTGCGGTAGACATTGGATGATAGCAAGATTTGTGACACCCCTTGGGGTGCGATCGCTATTGCGGAAAACTATGTATAAGGTTTATAATGTAAGGTCTGATAAAATAATTAAGATTTCAATCCTCAATAATTTTGGAAAAGTACGGCTAATCAAGGTTCTGATGCTTTAAATTTTTCCCAAAGCAGGATTGTTATTGCTGAAAAATCACCTGATATTTATCTACTACACGGTTAAATTGATTTCAGAAAACATTGAATTTCCTAATTTCCTACCTGTTGCCGTCGGACAATTGACAGAACCGACATCAGTTGCTTTGGCTCAGAATATTAAACAGATAGCAATTCCCACTTCTTTAAGTGCAGAGCCAATTGCCACCACATATGTGAGTCAAGGACGTGGTGGTATACCTTTTGTGTTGATTCATGGTTTTGACAGTTCTGTATTGGAATTTCGCCGCCTCTTGCCGCTACTTGCAGCCGAGAGTGAAACTTATGCAGTGGATTTACTGGGTTTTGGGTTTACAGACAGACCAGTAGGGGTAGAGTTGAGCAAGAGTAACATTAAAACCCATTTCTATTCTTTCTGGAAAACCCTGATTAACCAACCTGTGATTTTGGTAGGTGCTTCGATGGGTGGTGCAGCGGCTATAGATTTCACCCTGACTTACCCGGAAGTGGTACAAAAGCTTGTGTTAATTGACAGTGCTGGTTTAGTGGGGGGATCGCCTGCGGGTAAATTGATGTTTCCGCCATTGGATTATTTGGCAACTGAGTTTTTGCGTAATCCTAAGATACGTAATAGTATTTGTCGTGCTGCGTATAAAAACAAGCAACTAGCATCACTTGATGCTCAATTATGTGGAGGATTGCACTTACAAGCACCAAGTTGGAGTAAAGCTTTGATCGCATTCACCAAAAGTGGTGGTTATAGTGCTTTTAGATTTCAGGAGCTAGCACAAATTGTGCAAAACACTCTCATACTTTGGGGTGATTCTGATAAGATTTTAGGTACTAAAGACGCAATAAGGTTTAAGCGGGCGATCCCCCACAGTCAACTGATTTGGATCGAGAATTGTGGTCATGTGCCCCACCTCGAACAGCCGCAAATGACGGCTCAGCATATTATCGCTTATCGCTAAAATCCCCGACAACTATACGCGCGCGTCGGGGATCTTATTTTTCAGTCATCAGCAAATCAATCCAATGGCTGTCAAAGATGAGTTCATATATACGGTTATGCACTTGAAGAAAACCTTGTTGCTTAACCACAAGCCCTGACAAAAGTAATTCCCTTTCTTGGGGACTATCAGCACAAACAACTTTTCCTTGATGCAAAATTTGGCGATAGAGTTCTAGAAGCTGAACAGGTTGTTGATCGCTCTTAATGATGCGATCGCGTACAGTTCTCAAATGTTCTGGCTCATCCTGAGATTCCCAATTCTCTATTATTTGAGTTCGCACCAGTGTTTCCATCCACTCAGCTTCACAGTTTGTCCAGATAGGTGACGAAGAATTGCGGATAAGCTTACAGAGTTTTTGAGTGAGAAAAGGTTGACCACTCGTCCAGGCTAACACTTCTTTTAACACCACTTGCGGATTGCTTACCTTATTTGTCAATCCTTGAAGCAGAGGTTGTGCTTCGTGAATTTGAAAGCCATTGAGTTGAATTGCTTGACCAATGTTAAAGGAAGTTCTCTGATAGTCAGTCATCAAATCGGAGGGTGTTGCGACTCCAAACAGAGCAAAGGTTAAACGCTGATATTCGGGATTGATACTGCGCTGGTTATAGCAAAAGCGAATCAAAGCAAAAAAGTCATTGACTGGGAAATTCAAACCCAAAACGCTATCAATTTCATCTAAAAAAATAAAAATTTTTTCGTTTTTAATTTGACCTAGTACGATTTCTTCTATAAATTGACTTAAGCACTGAATAGGCGATAAATCTTTTTGCTCGTTCCACCAAGCTTTTAAATTCACCAATCTTTGCAAGTTAAAACTTTGCCATAACTCCACGGCTAATCCCTTATACCATTGAGTAGGAGTAACGTTGTCAATGCCCAGACGAGTTATATCAACCGCCGCACAGCTAAAACCTTCTTGCTGAAAAAGGTGCATCATGCGTACCATGAGGCTTGACTTACCCATCTGCCGTGCATTGAGGACGTAACAAAACTCTCCTCGCTTCAATGCTTGGTAGAGGTGACGATCTGTAGAACGCACCACATAGGTGGGAGCATCCATAGGCAAACTTCCGCCAATTTGATAGTCGTAGGTTAAGGGTTGATCAGCACTTTTAAGTAGAGCATTTTCAAATACCAGTTGTGCTTGGGTAGCTTTGAGAATTTCTAGGGTTTGTGACAGTTCTTGAGTGCGCTCAAGTACTTTTTGTTCTAAAGTACGGTTTGACTCAGCTAAGGCATCTTTTGCCTGCTGTAAGGCGACATTCTTAAGTTCTAGTTCTTGAGTAAACTGAATCCGTTCGGCTTCTGAGTGTTTGCGTTGGCTGATATCTTGAAAGGCAACTATAGAATAAGCAACTTTACCCTGTTCATCAAAAACTGGGGTGGCTGATACCTCCAAGGGAATAATCTTGTCAGCATGGCGAATCTCCATATCATCGACAGTGACACTTTCACCTTTTAATGCTCGCATAGCTGGCAATTGCTCAAGGGTGTACAACTGTTCCGTTCCCACTTGAACAACTTTGTAAATCTCGCTCAATTGCGCGGATAGAGACTTGGTGATAAATTCCTTATCAAGAATCTGTTGTGCCATTTGATTGGCGTAGTACGGTTCAGCGTTAGCATCAAGGACAAATATCCCCACTGGTACAGCTTCTAACAATTGCTTCAGCCTGCTCTCGCTCTCAGACAATTCGACCTCTGCTCGCTGGCGATCGCTAACTTCTTGTTGTAGACGCCTCAGTAATTCTGCTTGCTCTTGTTGTGCTAATCGTTCCTTTTGCCAAGCTGCTTTCATCTGCTGCACATGTTGCAGAGTTTTGTTTGTCGTAATTTCCAAATCTTGAAAATTAATTGGCTTGGTGAGGAAGTCAAATGCACCTTTATTCATTGCCGTTCTAATATTGTCAATATCTCCATAGGCAGAGATAATCACGGCTTTGATCATTGGATGTAATTCGTGAAGCTGAGTCAGTAAAGTTAGTCCATCCATTTCCGGCATCAAGATATCGGTTAATACCATATCCACATCCGGTTCAGCTTTGAGCATTTCCAGTGCTTCAACACCATTGCGGCTGAAAATTAACTGGAATTGCTTTTCCCGAATTTTTTTTCTAAATTTCTGACGAAGTAACTGTTCTAAGTCAGCTTCATCATCTACAATCAGTATTTTTGCTGTCATAAGCTGTTACGCAAATAAACTTGCGTCTTTACTCGCAAGGGTTGTCCTTCGGTCATATGTGATTTGTGTTAAGTAGGCAAGTAAAATTAAACATCAAATGCACTCTTTATTTGTAGTAAGCGCTTCAGCATTCACCACAAGCTTTCATTTATCCACGCCTACCCACTTACGAATGACAAATGACAAATGACCTTAATTACAAATTAAATATCTTCTCTTTAAGGTTACCAAACTCAATTGGCTTTGTCAGATATTCATCTGCTCCATATTCTTTAGCAGTTTTGTATTTTTGCTCATCGTCATAAGCAGTAATGATAAATATTTTTAATTCCGGAAATTTTTCTTTAATAATTTTTAGCAATTCTAAACCGTTCATCCCTGGCATATTAATATCGGCGATGATTAGAACCAAACAATTGGTTTGCTTGTTTTGTAAATATTCCAGTGCTTCTTGTGCTGATAAAGTAAAATCTAATTGTATTTGATTTTGCCTGAGTTCTCTTCTAAATTGTTGTCTAAACAAGAATTGAACATCTTGTTCATCATCTACAACCATGACTTTCATTTTTCAACTTCGCTTTTTGAAAAGGCAAATTTACGCTTTTTATCAATGTTGTAAACATCAAATAACAGCATGTTATTATTTCTTGATGAAGCTGCATACTACCCTTGTGGCTAACGCCATCCCCCCAATGTTAAGGGGGGAGTACAGAGGGTTTTAATAAGAGCGCATATTCATACAGGATTGGAATAAATGATATCATGTCTGGCTAATAACTATTAATGTAGAGACCAAACATATTCAGATACTACATTGGTTTACAAGTTTTATAGCAAGTTGAAAACAGAATGCGATATATACTCATGTAGGGGCGTTCGCCTCTAGGCGTTCTGTGTAGAGTACGGCTGCATTTTATACAGAACCACTAAAGGCAAACTCTCTGACGATTGATTTATATGTTGGAAAGATTTTTGAAATTGCTATTATTCTGGTTGATTTGCCAGACACCATATGACGTGTTGAGATTAAGATAAAGATATATAGCGGATTTAAACTGAGTTAGGACTTACACATACTCTACGATTACAGGAGCGTTCTTGGCGTCCGGTTGCTTCGCCGGGAGGCTTAGTGGTGAAAAAGGGCTCGAAAATCTTATCCACTACTTCCTGAGGAATGCCTTCGCGTCAGTTGCAACATTTGAGTTATAGCAACCGCCTTGGCGGTTAGGACGCAAAATGCAAGACATGCTCAATGGCATCTCGTAAACAATCGAACTGCTCCAATTTTTTGCGGATTCGACTCTTTAACCAAGACTCTTCTTTTCTCAATCAAGTTTAGGTCTGGAGAATAAGGTGGTAGGTAGATTAGCTCACATCCCGCATTTTGTATCAGTTCTTGAATGTGTCCACCTTTATGAAATGTGGCATTGTCCATTACCACAACTTGTCCAGGTCCCTTGTATTGGAAGCAAACAAGTTTCCAACCAGGTCTCAAATACTGTTCGATTACATGCTCCCTCAATAGTGAAGAGAGCTATCAAGTTTTGGTTACACAGCGCTGCAATCATGTTGATCCGCCCCTCTCGTCGGCCTGACTTAAGTGCATGGAAGCGCTGCCCTTTTTCATTCCAACCATAATCATACTCGTCTCGACTGTCCATGCCAGACTCATCAAGGTACACGATCTTCTCTGGGGGAAGCGTTGACAACTGAGCTATGAACGTCTCTCGTTTGGCTTCGTCCCGCTCACGGTAGCCGTAAGTCTTTTTTTTCGAGTAAAACCAATTTTCTCGATCGCAGACAGACTGTGATTATACATCTTTGAAAATGAATCCGTCACAGTTTCATCATACTCCCAAACAGTACCATTCACGTCTATTCTCATTTATTAAATATTATTGACATTAAGTCCTCCAGCCTTGTATTGCTACAAAGTTTACTCTGTATAGTTTTCCGTCTTTTTCTTACGTCGAACTCAGGTATATATAAAATAGAATATTGTTGTTGTAGGGTTTTGATTACATTTGTATATTTGACATAAGTCTCTTTAACCTTTTCTAAAGTATCTCCTCTAAAAAAGTTGATGAAGCAATAAGTTATAGACACAAAAGAAGCAAACTCATTGTTTCCTGTCTCTATACCTTTTTGAAATGCATCTATTAATTTTTCTTCTGCAACTATATTTTTAATTGGCTCTTTCCAGTGCCATATACAGCCGTAATACAGATGCATTACTAAAGCTTCAGATTTTGGAAGATGAAATTTCTCTAGTAATTTTAGGGAAAGTTGACCATACTTGTATCCAGAATCAAAATCCTTTAGAACTCCGCACAAAATCATTCCATAAAAACTATAAATATCAGCAGCTTGAGATGGATTTCCATATTTTAAACAGAGATTAAGCTGAGTTAATATAACCAGAATATGTAAAAGAAAATTTACTATATTCGTAGAAGGTAATATCTGCTGTAATAGTGATATAGTTGCAATTTTGTCTGGATCAGTCATTGGATGGATATCAGCTAAATCCTCAATCGTTTTTTCTCCTAAGAGTAATTTTAGAGATTCCTGTTCTTCGTTAATCTTCTTTTCTATTTCGCCTGTTTCTTGAGGTATGTCGATTCCTAGCTCTGCTAAAATTTCTATAGCACTATCGATAGCTTTCTGTTGCTGAAATTGTGCAAAATAAGACTGGATATTTACTTGATATACCTTGACTTTATCAAGAATTCCTACAGCTTGTTGCAGAATAGTTACAGACAAATCTTCAACTTGCGCAAATTTTGTGTTTAAGTAGAGAGCTTCTAAAGTTTCTACATGAAGTTCTAAAGTCAATCGAGACAATTTTGCCGATATTTTCTGGCGTTTCGACTTGAGAACGGATGCTATTTTCGTAAAGTTCTTTGCCACGTTGGGTAATTTCTTCGTCAATAAGTTTGGGCTTGGACATACAGCCAATTCCTCTGGTTAATTCCGTAGACTTCTATCCCAATTGTAAAACCGAAGCTAGAATTTGTTAAATTCTACTCACATGCTCCTGATCGGCTGCTACAATCCAACCTGTGTCTGGGCTAAAACCCTTATGAAGAAAGAGTTTTAGCTTGTAATAGTTCAAAATAGCATAGCTATATAATCAAGAACCAAATTTTTTCAAGTACAACTTAATGGAATATAGGCAGTGGGAGGCGTAAAATATTGTACACTCAGCAAATACTTGCCGTCTTTCTTGTTATAAAATGGAAAATCACCTTCATCCTCATCTTTAGCATCAACCCATTGTTGTATTTCATCTAAAGATAGTACGTCTGTAGAAGGAATTGGAGGATACGGAATGGTGGCGTGATAGGCTATAGGGGGCGATTTCTGGTTCTGCATGATCTCTTTGATCTCGCCATTAAACGTAGTCCAATCAACCTCTAAACTATACTTGAAAACTGTTTCTCCCGTGCTAAGAATGGGTTGAGAAATTTGATGGTAAGCGGACCCATTTTTGTAGTATGCCTGCCCTGCTAACAATAGGGATAAAGTTATTCCTTGCCAAGCCCGACTACTAGGTAATATCAGACTCCTTACTTTTCCGTCTGAGACTTGTTGTTGATAATTTAGGGGGTAATATATCGCCTTGTCTTCTGGATCGGGATTGTCAAGAGGTGCTTCAGGCGAAAGGAAAATTTCTCTGGCTATGAGACCATCTAAAATATTAGAATCGTTGATTTTATTCCATTCACCTTTGACGAACTCATCCCATTGGGTAGTTTTTTTTGCTTCCAGATAAGCCCACCACGTTTTAGCAATCAACTGAGATATTTTGCGAGCATGTAGTACAGTTCGGAATGAATCGTAAAAATTACCTAGTTCAATTTGTTTATTCCATAAAGTATCTTCTGTCAAAGAATCATCTTTCTTCAATGCTAATATTGCCTTGAGAAAATCCCGAGAGAAAGCGACTCCTCCCGAGGGCAAATATGAGGATATATTCTTAGCGTCGCCTTCCTTCGGATATGCTTGAAGCCTCTCTCTTGTCTCTTGGTCAAGCTTCATTTCTTCAAAATCTTTTCTCGTTTTTACTACTATGCTTTTTCTTAAAATCTTGTGTTTTTTATTTTCTCCAGAAGGTTCGACTAGCAGTATCTGATAGGAGGTCGTAGGAGCATACCAATCTCCCGAACTTTGCGGATATCCAATAATGTCTCTAGATTTTCCAACTGTGTCTATAACATTCATGGCTATTTTTCTCCAATTTCTGAGGATATTACAGTAGTGTACTTAAAGAATTTACTAATATTATAATGGCGAATACACCACTATACATAGTTAAATTTATTCAAAGGTTTTTCGTATTATTTGATATACATCTAAAAGCAGTTTCTTGGTGGTGAACAAACTTTTGGAAGTGTTAAGCCAAGCCATAGAAACGAGCCGGATTATGCCAAATAATTTTTTGTACCATTTCTCTAGATAAATGCTCTTCAAGCTCGACAATTTTCTCAACAATGTTTGGCTTATGATCCATGTGGGGATAATCAGAGCCAAAGATTAAGTTATCAGTGCCAATATAGTCGATAATCTGAGCTAAATAAGGTTCATCCGGCTCGATCGCAATAAAACACTGACGACGGAAATACTCTGAGGGCTTCATCTTGACATTATCCTTCACCTCCCAATATAAGTTCTCGTACTCCTCATCTAGTCGCCACAGCCAGTAAGGTAACCACCCACAGCCAGACTCTAGAAAACCCACTTTCAGCAGGGGATGACGCTCCAAGACTCCTCCCTCAATCAAGGCTAAAAGCGCCATCATCTGCTCCATAGGATGAGAGCAGGCGTGCAAAGCAAAACGAGTGTTAAACCGCTTTGCTCCGGTAGTTTGCAAGCGACTATGAGTTCCTTCGTGAATCCCCACTGCTATTCCCAGCTGCTCGCACTCTGTCCAAAATGGTTCATAGGCGGGATCACTCAATATTCGTCCTTTAAGGGGATTAGGGCGTAAAAATACAGCCTTCCAGCCGAACTCGGCTATCTGATGTAATTCTTGCACTGTCTCCTCGGGGGCATGCAGATTAATAGCTCCTACACCTTTGAGCCGTTCTGGAGCATAGCTGCAAAATTCTTTATACAACCATGTGTTGTAGGCACGGGTGAAGGCTCCTGCCACTTCTGGTGCCATATCGTCAATTGCCCACAGCCACAACCCGTAGGTTGGATAAATGAATGCGATATCAATTCCCATCTGCACCATTGCTTGAACATGAGACTCGGCATCGTATCGCTTGAAATAAGCTTTGGGATGACTTTGCATCATCTGCTTATTTTTGGACTTTGGACAAAAAAGATGTGTTCGCGTATGTTATTCGCGAATAATTAATT
>CALMVQ010000217.1:0-23877 GCA_937873135.1 uncultured Scytonema sp.
CTCTCTCTGACTGGATTTTCATCGGCGATTGCCAACTTCAAATATCAGCCATTATCCACGCAAGAATCAGCGTTTGAGATAGTTACTGTTGATCATCAGCTAAAAATAAGTATGTATACATACCAAATTTAGCTTGGTAAATTCTCACTATTTTATATTGGTAAAACTAATGCTCCTATTCGGAATCTTATAAGTCCGCATATCGTCATAATTATTTTTTCATATTTACTTGGATTTAATCTAAATCTTTCAGATGCCACTCTAAATATTTTTAATATACGAATCAAATGTTCGACAAATATTCTGTCTGAAGCCATTTCTTTGTTTTTGAATTTTTCTGAGGGGCTTAATTCTCCTTTTTTCGGTTTTTTTGTGGGAGTCTTAATTGATAGCTCTCCTTGATCACCTTTATCCCCTTGAAGTTTTTGATTAGTGTCAAAGTCTTTTTGACTTTCACGAAACAAAGTTATGTCACTTTTTGGTCCGGGTTCTCCCGCGATTACATCAACAATATCTTGACCGTCAGGTAGAATAGTGATTTGATTTTTAAATGTATGAGTTTTCTTCTTCCCAGAGTAATAAGTTTGCTGTTCTTTATACTCTCCTGGTCTTTCTCGTGGCTGTTCACAGCTATCTACTATAAGTTCATAATCGGTTAAAATTTCTTGAAGTATCTCGTAATCACTTGCGTTTTTTTTTACCTGTTCAAGTAAACTTGATGGCAAGAGTTCTTGCAGAAGAGGAAACCAGTAATTAAATGTATCGTTAGCAGTCGATTCACTCACCCCAAACTGAATCCCTAACAATTGAAACGTTGTCAGATGCCTCAAATATACTAATGTTAACAGAATTTGCTCTTCATTCGATAACTTTACCTTACGACCACCACCTTTATTTATAATTCTAATTTTCCGTGCTTCGACTTCTTGCTGCTTTTGGGTATGCAAGGCGTTCGCCAGATGAATTAGTTGTTCTAGTTGCTCATGCTTTAAACCAACCAATCGCTGCGTTTGCTCAGGGTGATTTTTAATGTAACTTAATACTTCACTCATGTTCTTGTGGTAAAAAAGACAATTTTATACTCTTTTACCACAAAACGTTTCTATTGTGGAGATGTCTAATAACTAAAAGCTGACTTAGATTAGCAATGCTGAGTAAATAGTCAAGGTTCCCTTGTAGTTGATTGGAAACATTAACAGGATATTCAATGCGTACAACAGCATCAGCAATTTGAACAACTGTCCTAACTACGGGTGCAATAAGCATTTCTCGTTTTGCTTGTTCGTTCATCGTCACCAAGCGCGGTAGAATATCGTTAATGTCTGCGGTAAGTGTTTCTAGACGATTAATAGTGCCTTTATATTGGGGTAGTTTAATTAACCGGACATAATTATGATTGCTCTGGTTATTACTTTTGAGGTAGAAACGGCATTACGAATCGCGCTCAGACCGATGATTGACCAATGGTGCCAAAATGACACCGATAAGTTATAGTAAGATAACATCGTATTTTATTGCATATGCCTAACAGTCACGAAAATACAGTCCGGGTAACAGCAAGAATTCCTGTGAGCGTTCAAGAAATTCTAGAAAGAGCAGCAGAATTGTCTGGTGCTACCTTGAACCAGTTTATGGTTCAGGCAGCATTGAAAGAAGCAAAAAAAATTATAGAAGATGAAAGGCTGATAATTTTGTCGGTTTCGGATGCTGAAAAAGTATTTAGCTTAATTGAGAATCCTCCTGCACCCAATACAAGGCTAAAATCGGCAATGAGAAAACACAAGGAATTTTTTAGTGAGAATCATTGAACTGCTAGATAAGCATCACGATCGCTCGCGCTTTGATTGCGGCAATGAAGCATTGAATCGATTCCTCAAACAGACTGCAAGACAGCATATTCAAAAAGGGCTTTCCCGTACTTTCGTCCTTGTAGATACAGAACAATCAGAGTTAATTATAGGTTTCTTCACATTGAGCTTATGTGAAGTGCGCGTAGAAAAACTTCCATCGCAATTTGCTAAGAAATACCCATCCATAGTTCCTGGTGTCAAACTAGCAAGATTGGCAGTTAATAAAGTCTATCAACGACAAGGAATTGGGGAGGTAATGATGATTGAGGCTATGCAACGTGCTTTAGTAATTGCGGAAAATGCCGGAGGAATTGGTTTGTTTGTTGATGCAAAAGACGAATTAGCAAAAACATACTACTCTCCTTATGGCTTTGTTACTCTAGAAGATGCATTTTTAGAAATGTTCTTGCCCTTGTCAACGATTGTGCAAATGCTTGAGTAGCTTTCCTCTCTCGATCACTTCGTTATTACTCTTAAGTTAGAAACTGCTTGTAGTTAAGTATAATGATAATGAAGTTTATATTTCGGCAATTGTTCGATTAGAGTAATAAACTATGTCTTCCGTTGAATTTTCACAAGAAATTGAAACCCGCCTTGAGCATCTGGTGAAAGTAACAGGTCGCTCTAAAGCAGATTATCACCAAGCTATTTTGCAGTACATCGAAGACTTGGAAGATACTTACCTTGCTCTTGAGCGTTTACAAAACCCTGGTCGTCGTTGGACAATGGAAGAAATCAGGAAGGGTCAAGATCTTGTGGACGATTGAATGGGAAGACGCTGCTGGTAAAGAGTTGCGAAAACTCGACTACACCGCACAAGACCAAATTTTGTCATATCTCGAAAACAGAATTGCCACAGAAGAAGATCCTCGACGTTTTGGCGAAGGACTGTCAGCTGATAAAGTAGGATTATGGCGTTACCGTGTAGGTAATTACCTTATAATATGCAGAATTGAAGACCAAAAATTGGTGGTGCTAGTGATAAGAGTTGGACACCGCCGGAATGTCTACGGTAATTAAATACCCTTACCAAAGAACACTAACTCCATACTCAGCAATATTGGCATCTCGTGTTAGCAGGGGTAGATTTTCAACTTGGCTTTGAGCTACTAAAATTCGGTCAAAGGGATCTTTGTGATGATTCGGTAAATAATAAGTTTGTAAAGTATGCCTTAACTCAATTGGTAAAACTTGAAATGAATTGATTTCTAACTGTTCTGCAATATAAATTTCAGGTAACTCAGGTAGCTCAAGCTTTCGTAGCTGAGCTTTAATGGCGATTTCCACCTCTTGCAGCTGCACTAAAAAAATCTCGTTATTGCGATCGCTCAGGATATATCTTACAGTTGACGATAATTGCGGGTTATTCGTCACCCACCAAAGGAATGCGTGGGTATCTAGGAGTGCCTTCATGCTTCAAAAGCTGCTAAAATATCATCAGGCAAAGGGTCGTCAAAATAGACGCGCAATCGTAATCATTCCTGCCGCAGTACCTGGAACATCTTTTTCGGGGGTTTTCTTCGCCCAATACACATAGGTGTGACAATTAATTATGCGTTCTTTCAAATACTTGGTAGGAGCGATGCCTTTGGCCACGGCGGTATCGCCGTATCGCTATCCTGGTTGGACTGGTGTAAGCCATAATCAAGAAGGAATTAAGAATCACAGAACGGATACGCGAACCATGCACATTTTATCCCTTCATTATCCCGATGACTTACTCATTACCTCCGGCAAATCACCCCAAGCATTAGAAGCAGAATTGACATTTTTGCTCGCCGTCAAACTATTCGAGCTACGCCGACTATCGCTTGGTAAAGCCGCCGCCTTTTGCAGTATGAACAAACCTCAATTCATGTACGAACTAGGGCGTCTACAAATCCCGGTTATCAACCTAGATGATGACCAAATCGCCGACGAATTGCGCGATGATTAACTCTGTCATTGTTGCCGATAGCAGTCCCCTCATCTCTTTGTCAATTATCGAGCAACTGGAAATTCTGCCCCAACTTTATCAGCAAATATTAATTCCCCCAGCCGTATGGGACGAAGTAACAGTTCAAGGCGTGGGTTTACCTGGTTCACAAGCCGTCAGTCAATTAACTTGGCTGGAAATTGAAACCCCTGAAGCCCCGAGCAAACACACGGGCAAAGGTGTCGTGGCTGGGAATACCATTGGGTAGACTCAAGAACGTGCTTAACCACTCTTGTTTTGACTGTCCATAAGTTTCAATTGCTACCCACCCATCCGCGCCACTAATGACCGCGAGGATGGCGAGCGCTGCGGATATCAATGAGCAAATGCTGCTTGCTGCGCTCGACTCTTGGGTCTGACAAGGAGACAAAGTGTTGGATTAAGCTCGATTCTATACTCTGAGTCATTTTGGCACAGAAGAATGCTACTGCTTTCTAAAATAGATCAATTGCCTTAATCGTACCGCCCATGTTGTTGTAGGCATAGACTCTGGAGACAAAATTTGTTTTTGATAAAAGGTAAGTCTCTGATTATACCTCAATCTCTTAAAAATTTAAGATGCGTTTACCCTGACAAATAGACAAAGCAATTGAAGTTGCTCAACAGCGCTTAAGGGAAGCGCAAAAGTTACCCTATCCAGAACAAAAAGCCGAGGCGCTGATTAATTTAGATTATTTTTATACTGAGGTACAAGATTTCCAAAAAGCCATTGAACTTTCTCAGCAAGGTTTGATCGTTGCAAAGCAAATCAAGAATTCCAGACTAGAAACAGAGGCTTTAATACAACTGAGTCAAGCCTACACGAAGCAGAAAAATTATCAAAAAGCAATTGACTCTGCACAACAAGCTTTAACAATTGGGCAACAAACACAAAATCCTTTAATTGAAGCACAAGCCCTAGATACACTGAAACAGATATACGATGCTCAAGGCAACTATCAACAAGCACTTAAATTTGCACAGCAACGCTTGATAGTTTATCAGCAAGCTCACTTGCCAGACTTTGAACACAACGCTTTGATTGCGGTGGGTTTAATATACATTAGATTGGGAGACTCCCAAAAAGCAATTGAAACTGCAAACCAAGCCCTTAGTTTAGCACGACAGTTGCGAAATCCTATAAGAGAGGCTTTGGCTTTGAATGTTCTCAGTAATGGATACAATCTCCGAGGGGAATGGGAGCAAGCAATTAATGCAGCACAGACTAGTTTAGCGATTTCCCGCAAGTCTAAGGATTTTAGCGGAGAGGCATCTGCTGCATCAAACTTAAGCACTACCTACACCGCACTGGGGGAAACAAATAAGGTGATTGAATTTGCGGAACCAGCTTTAGCTTTTGCACGCAAAACAAAAGATCACAATTTAGAGGTGAACTTATTAGTTGATTTAGGCACAGCATACAGCAAAATTGGCAACTATCAAAGTCGTCTAATATACAAATACAGTAATTTAACACAACCAGAAATCTCAATCGGCTGGGTGCGATGTGTTGTTAGGCATATTCTCTGATGCAGCAAACTTGTTTTCCTGCATCACTCTAATTAGAAATCGTAGAGCCTGATTGACTGCATCGGAATCTGGAAACATTTTAGCAACATCTGGTTCTAAGCGAACATCAGTCCCACCAAAACTCTTGCGTTCAGAGCCTAGCTTTCTAACACGCAGACTCTTTAAGTCATATTCTGGGCGCAGCTCATCTTCCATCTCTAGCTCATCAATCTTCTTCATAGACTTGTCGCTCGGCTCGTGTTACAACTCTTGCGCTAATTAAACGAATGGAGTTTCCTCTTTCAGTATATGACACGATCAGTAAGCGCTCACAATTTGACTCTCCAACAATAATGTAACGCTCCTCATCATCAGAGTGGTCTGGATCGTAAAAATCAACGTAGAGCGGATCATCGAAAACAGTTTTAGCTTCTTCAAAGGAAACTCCGTGCTTAGATAGGTTTCTAGCCGCTTTGTTTTCGTTCCATTCAAACTTCATTGAGTCATTAGAGCATCAAATGTGGGAAAGCAATGGACTTAAACTGTACCATTATTTTTATTCTTTGTCAAAAATTGCATAACCTCGGCGGAGCCTGGAAATACATAGATAGTGAATGCTCCTAAGAGCGAGTATGCAACAGGCAATGGGCATTTTCTGGCAACAGGTTTGAAGAGCGATTACAAGAATGCCTTTCTTTATCACCTTTGTGCGGTGCGTGCAAGTTGCCGTAGCTCAGTGCCCTTGTACTTGCTGGATTTCTTTACGACTATGAGCTTGACGACTCAATTTCTCATGTGGTTCAGCCAGACTATACGCAGGTATAGTCAGCTTAATACGTTCAGCTTCGCTTAGTTGCAGAATTTGCTCACAACTGACAAGCTGTTCCTGCTGAAAAACCAGTTCCAAAACAAAATTGGTTTCAACGTAAACGTTCACACAGCAGCCTCGCGACCGAAACTGCCTCCGGCGACAGCAGTGTAAAGACCTGATCATCCGTTTCACTAAAAGGCAGCTCAGAATGAATAATTTTAGATAGCCAAGATGCTACTATTAGTATTGGCTAAAAACTAGCTGTATCTCTGAGTGCGTAAGAATTTTGGCGCGTCCGTGCCTGTTGATTTTCACTGATTCTCTTTTGAGTGTCGTTTTGCTTCTATTAGTTCCTGTAGTACATCAACCTCATCTATGGTGTAAAACTTTTGGTTAGGTTCTGCGTTAATTTTGTCCATTAATGTATGAAACGCCTCTGTATCGTTGCGATGCTCTAATAAATAACGTTTTAGTTCTGTTTTACTCATTGCCGCAAAGTTAAGCTCACTCATTCGTCGTATCTCCATTTACCATTACGGTTAATTACAATTCCGGTTTCTTCTCCAGCCAAGATATAGATGTTTCCCGTTCTTTCATCCAGTCGGACTATAAAGATAGGTAGTAGAAACGTTGTTAGATTTTGGCTAAGGATAAAACAAATTAGACTTTGTTCCGAAGTAGGATACCGCGAATTTCTCATCTACGTTGATTTATTTTTGCTATCGCCGCATCACACCACATTTTTATAGCCTCTTCCATCGCCTCACTATGTCCGATTTCTAATTCTAGAGATAACTGTTTGAAATTTTTTACCAGTTGTTTAGGAAGGTAAGCGGCGCTTTGGGTGTAATCGCTATGGGTGCGTTTGTTAATTCGATTTTCCATAATGAAGTAAAAGTTAATTTGCTGTTATGCTAGCACGTTAATTAATCATCTGCTATAAACCTATTTGACCGATTTTTCGATTTTTGTCTGATTTGTAGTTTTTCTGCTTAACTGTCTTAAGTGTCTTAACTGTCCTTGTATCAGTTCCTCATTCGTGGTAACTTATTTACGTTTTTTACTTACATACGGAGAGCCACAGATGAAAAATGTTACTGTAATTGTCCAAGATAGACAACAACCACATTCAAAGCTGCACCAACTTTCAAACCGACTTGCAAAGCATTAGACGATTGGATCAATATCTTTAGCTGCTATGCCAGTAGCATTCACAGCGTCGCAGGTATTAGCACAAACGGTAAATGAGCGCAAAGCTGAAGCAGACCGATTGTTTCAACAAGGTATAAAGCAATTCAATACGAGTCAATTTGAAGCAGCATTACAGTCTTGGCGACAAGCACGGATGATTTACCGGGAGATAAAAGACCGTCAAAGCGAGGGGGCGGCGCTGGTTAATCTCGGTGTTGCTTACCGAAATCTAGGAAACTACGCCAAAGCGATTGAGTATTCTCAGCAGTTGTTGGCGATCGCCACGCAGATCAAAGACCGTCAAAGCGAGTGGTTAGCTTTTCTCAATTAATGAAACCTAAGGTATACATCGAAACATCTATTCCTAGTTTTTTCCATGAGGTACATTAATACAAGATGTCTAATATATCAGATATGATATAATAAAAGCATTAGTAATATAAAATACCGTTATTTTTTTTAAATTCAGTACAACTTGATTCTTTCTTCTCTGTTTCCTGGAGTTAGCCACCCTTAAAGATTAATGCGACGATAAATTTCAGTCAGGGGAATTTCTACATTTAAACTGTGCAGAATGATCGTCCGCTCAAGGTGAGAGTGAACTTGCCAGAGCCAGCGATCATTACTGTTACGATCCTGATTGTGATACTGCTCAATGTAGGGTTCAGTTTGGCTCACAAGCAGATATTCACAAAAGCTAGCAAGAGAACGATATTTTCTGAACTTTTCGCCTCGCTCGTAGGCTTCGGTAGAGGGTGATAAAACTTCGACAATGAGTAAAGGATTGAGAATTTCATCATTGCGCTCACCATTAAACTCTGGTTTGCCATTAACAACCATCAAATCGGTATAAGTACCACACTGATATTCAGGAATCCAAACTCGCAAGTCGCTGTTATACAAACGAAAATTGGTGTCTCTCAGCAAAAACCCCAAGTAAATTAATAAGTTGCTGGCGATCGCACTGTGGGCTTCAGAACCGGACGCCATACAAATAATCTCTCCGTTGCGGTATTCATGGCGTTCTGGGTTAGTTTCTTCCATCGCCCGATACTCGTCTAATGTAAGGCGAGTTGTTATTATATCTGGGGGACTGGTTTGAGCAAAGACCACAATCAGACCTCTTGAATTATTAGCTCTAAAACTATTATCAGCAACATCCTTAAGAATTGCCAACTTAGATGCGGTAACTCGAAAGGGTGATGACGTTTCTTAACGTCTAACTCAGGTTAATTAAGATCCATTAAAGTTTGGGCACAATTATCTTGCTTTTTTACGTATTTTCACTCATGAATAAGACAAGTACATTAACTGCTCGTGTCTCAATCCATCCTTTGTCCCTAATTTCTGCATAACTCCCACCCTTTGAGAAATATAGACTGATGAGCAAGCTTTTAGCAATTAACACACCACTATGTCACAGATAAAACGCCGTCAATTTCTCCAATTCTCTGCTTCTGCTCTAGCAACCGTCGGGTTAAGCCAATATGATATTATGCAGGAGGGGAATAAATATGCTCAAGTGTTGGCGCAAAGTACACCGCGTAAACTGGCGTTGCTTGTAGGAATCAATGCTTATCCTAATGGTTTTGCTCTGGGTGGTTGCGTTAATGATGTGTCTTTACAACAAGAGTTATTAATTCACCGCTTTGGTTTTAATCCACAGGACATCACAACTCTCACTGATGGACAAGCTACCCGTCAAGGTATCCTGACAGCGTTTGAAGAACATTTGATTAAACAGGCGAAACCAGGCGATGTGGTGGTGTTTCATTTTTCTGGGCATGGCGATCGCATATCCGATAAACCCAGTTGTGATGAAATTGCTTTAAACCTCAGCAAAGAATGTGCTAATTCTACGTTTTTGCCGATTGATGCACGCAGCCAAGGTGGTGCGATACGTGACATCATGGGTCATACGCTGTTTTTACTTATGTCTGCGTTAAAAACAGACAATGTGACTGTTTTGTTGGATAGCTGTCATTCTGGCGGTGGGAAGCGGGGAAATTTCCTAGTTCGCTCTCCTGGTACTCCTAATTTGCCTTCACCGAGTTCAGAAGAATTAGAATATCAGCGCCAATGGTTGGCAAAACTCAAGCTTTCACCGCAGGAGTTTGTAGATAGACGCAGAAAAGGGATTGCCAAAGGAGTTGTCATCGCTGGCGCGAAACGCGAGCAATTAGCTTCTGATGCGAGATTTAACGATTTTAGTGCTGGAGCTTTTACTTATCTATTCACTCAATATCTCTGGCAGCAAACTAGCAATGAATCTTTTACAAGAGCGCTTGTCAATATAAGTCGGAGTACGAAAATTGTCGCTGGGGTGCAAGGAAACTATCAAGATCCAGAATTTGAATCAAATTTTCCGAATAAAAATGCCAACCCACCCATTTACTTTACTCCCCTTTCTTCACAATCTGCAGATGCAGTGATTACCAAAGTCAATGGAAACCAAGTCGATTTATGGTTGGGTGGGATTGATTCACAGACTTTGGAAGCATTCAACAAGAATACAGTTTTTTCCGTCTTAGATGCACAAGGGGGAGAACGTAGACTGGTACAACTAGAATCTCGCATGGGATTAACTGGGCGCGGTAAGTTGCTCGACACTAAGGCACGAGGATTATCACAATTAAAGCCAGGTACATTATTACAAGAGCGTATCCGCAGTATCCCTGAGAATGTGATTCTCAAAATAGGACTGGATGATACCTTAGATAGTGGCACTACCCAGCAAGCAAAACAAGCTCTCCAATCAATCAAGCGTGTTGAAGCTTTACCTTTGAGAACTTCGGACGTACAATACATTTTTGGTCACATGACTGAGGCAAGGTATCATGAATTACAAAAAACCAAGACATCAAATCTTCCAGCAGTAGGTAGTTTTGGCTTATTTTTACCAACCCAAGATAAGATTCTCCCTGGTTCGTTTGGAGAAAGTAACGAAGCTGTAAGCGCAGCTGTGACTCGTTTGCGTCCAAAACTGAAATCATTGCTAGCGGCGCGAGTTGTGAAGCAGATGCTCGGTAATACGAATACATCGCGGATTGCTGTGAATGCCTCCATGATGATCGCAGGCAGTACGAAAATACTCAGCGAAATTTCCCCAAGTCGTGGCATAAAGAAAGTTTCCTCAGCTAAACCAGTTGCTCAATCAGTAAATTCTCTAGATAAAGATGTACCCAAATTATCTGTGGGAACTCAGATTGCTTTCCAAATCAGAAATGACGAGTCTGTGCCTATCTACATCAGCCTTCTTGTCATTGACTCTTCTGGAGAGATGGCAGTCATCTTTCCTAATGATTGGGCAGCAGCTAAAGATGCTACTTTACTTGCTGTAGGACAAAAACTTATCATACCTCAAACTGGTGTTGATAATTTTGTACTCACTATTGGCGAACCTTTAGGATTTTCAGAAGCGTTAGTTATTGCTAGTACAACTCCTTTGCGGGATTCCCTCAAGGTATTAAAAGAAATCGCAACTTCAAGAGGGCTTGCGGGTAAACGCGGTTTAGTCTCAGTTGCTGACGATGAACTATTAAATGTTACAAACAGTTTACTTGATGACCTCGATAGTGGGACTCGCGGTGGTATTGTTGCTGAAGGTATAACTCTTCCCCAAGGAGTGAGGGGTATTGATACTAATAAACTTGCTGCGTTGGCAATTGGATTTGAGGTAGTCGCAAAAAGTTAATAAACATTAATAATTTCTCTTAAAGGATAGAGATGAAATTAGTTGATTTGAATACTCTATCCTCTGTATGCATTACTCTTGTTTTATGAGACGCGGTTCGACTTCTCTGATAACTTCTCTTGTTCGGTCTTCTAATCGTCGATATTCAAAACAGCGTCCATCTGGTTGTTCCATGATAGGTATACCATTTCTGGAGTAAAATATTGGATGACCCTTGGCTTTGTGTTCGGCAATTTCTCTTTGCACACCACTTTGTGCCAGTCTTTCCAATTCTTTGCTACGGATGGCAGCCTTTGCCTGCGGGCATCGCGGCTTGGAACTAGTGCAACTCGAAGGCGCACATCACACTCAAACATCCCTGACTTTTTAGATACGGTCATAAAAGAGCGTTATTCCCAAACAGGTTGCAAATCTAAAATAAACCCTGGTAAAATATCTTCTCCTTGAAGAGTGCGAGGAGATTCTAACACGAATGGTTGTTGCCCTGGGCGATATATTTCCACTCGACGTGTTTTTCGATTAATTAACCAGCCAAGTTTGACTCCGTTGTCCATATATTCTTGCATCTTTTCTTGTGTTTCTCTCAAGCTATCTGTTGGAGACATTAACTCTAAAACAAAATCAGGCGCTACCTCTGGAAATTTCTCTCGTTGTTCCGGGCTGAGTGCATCCCATCTCTCTTTTTTTACCCAAGAAACATCAGGGGAACGGTTTGCACCATTGGGAAGTTTAAAGCAAGTGGAGGAATCGAAGACTTCACCAAGTTTAGTTTGCCTATTCCAGATGACAAAATCAGCGATCATGAATGCATTGCATTTTCCAGTTTCTCCCCCCGTAGGCGACATGACAATTAATTCTCCGTTGGTATTGCGCTCAAATTTGACTTCAGGATTATCCCGACATAGTTGATAAAATTGGTTATCGGTTAATCTGACAATGGAGTTGAGGTTGAGAACAATGGCTGTCATGGCACTTTAAGATTATCATTACTGAATCAAATTTTTTGTAGCTTTAGAAAAAATTATATAGCAATCCTATTTGAGTTATGAACTTGTGAGGTTTTCGTTAACAGTTGTCAGCGCTGAAGCGCTACTACAAGCCACTTGGAATTTTAAATTTTTGTAACATTTTTTTGTAAATACGCAACGAGCTGTTCTCCTGCTGTATCAATATGTCGTTTCAATAGTTTGACTGCCGCTTTCGTATCTCGGTGACGGCAAGCATCGAGGAGTTGATAGTGTTCTTTTTGGGATCTTTCCAAGTAATCCATCTGTTCCATCTGAAGACGCACGTAGCGATCAACATTGATGTGCAGGTTTTTAATCATCGTCAGTAATCGAGGACGATCAGCTACTGCATACAGTGTCGCATGAAATTCCCAATTCAGTTTTGCCCATAAACCTGCATCTGTTGCTTGCTCGGTTGCTTCCAAAATCACTGCAGCTTTTTCTAAATCTGATTCTGTCAGCTTGGGAATTGCCAACTGAATTGCGATCGCTTCCAAAGCACTGCGGATTTCGCATATTTCTTGCGCTTCTGCAATTGTCAACACCGACACTGTGGCACCTCGATTGAGATGTAGCGTCACTAATCCTTCTGCCTCTAGCTGCCGTAAAGCCTCTCGCACGGGGATGCGACTAACACTAAACTGAGTGGCAATTTCATCTTGCCTCAAAGATTGTCCTTCCTGAAAAATGCCGCGCAGAATCGCTTCCCGCAAAGCTTCGGCAATCAAATCTGGCGTACTGCGTTGTTGTTGCAGCACATTGGCTGCTAAATCATTTATATTCATAATTTATATTGTATACAAAAAATCGTATACAATATCCAAAGTAGGTCAACAATATACGAGACAGTTATGAGCATTCAACCTCAACCAGACAGGGTGATTATCTTTGATACAACTCTACGAGATGGCGAACAATCACCAGGCGCAACGCTGAATGTAGAAGAAAAGCTGATAATTGCTCATCAACTGGCTTTACTAGGGGTTGATATCATTGAAGCAGGATTTGCAGCTGCCAGTCCTGGAGATTTTGCAGCTATCAGAACTATATCCGAACAAGTTGGAGGAACGGGAGGGCCAATTATTTGTAGTTTGGCAAGATCGATCAAGGCAGACATTCAAGCTGCGGCTGAAGCTTTGCAATCTGCATCTCACCCCAGAATCCACACGATGATTTCGACTTCTGAGATTCATCTCAAGTACCAGTTGAAAAAATCCCAAAGCGAGGTACTGGCGATCGCAGAGGAAATGGTTGCCTACGCCAAGTCTAAAGTGGATGATGTCGAGTTTTCACCGATGGATGCCAGTCGAACCGATCCTGAATTTCTTTATCAGGTACTTTCACAAGTCATTAAAGCAGGTGCAACCACGATAAATATTCCCGATACCGTTGGCTACTGCACGCCCAAAGAAATGGGGATATTAATTCAGGGTATTCAAGACAACGTTCCCAATATAGATCGCGTCATTCTTTCCGTTCACACCCAAAACGATTTGGGTTTAGCCACAGCAAATGCCCTAGCTGCAATTGAAAAGGGCGTGCGTCAGGTAGAGTGTACAATTAATGGTATTGGCGAACGCGCTGGGAATGCCGCACTTGAAGAAATAGTCATGGCATTACAAGTTCGCAAACCCTATTTTAATACATACTTTGGTCGTTCTGTTGATTCCGATGCACCCCTGACAAATATCAAAACCCAGGAAATTTACAAAACTTCTTGCTTAGTTTCTCAATTAACAGGAATGCTCATTCAGCCCAACAAAGCGATCGTCGGTGCAAACGCTTTCGCCCATGAATCGGGAATTCACCAAGATGGTATCCTCAAGCACCGCGAGACTTACGAGATTATGGAAGCGGCTACCATCGGTTTGCCAGAAAATCGAATTATATTGGGTAAACACTCCGGACGCAATGCTTTCCGAACTAGACTCCATGAATTGGGTTATGATTTGAACGAGGCAGATTTAAATAAAGCCTTTACGAGGTTCAAGGAAGTTGCCGACAAAAAAAAGGAAATCTCAGACTTGGATTTAGAGGCGATCGTCAGAGATGAAACCCAAATTCAAGTCGAAAGAAGCTTTCAACTCGAACACGTCCAAGTTATCTGCGGTGACAGTACCTGCCCGACGGCAACGATTACTGTTGTTACGCCCGATGGAGAAATCTTGACAGATGCGGCAGTCGGTGCTGGGCCCGTGGATGCCGTGTATCGAGCCATTAATCGCAGAGTACAGATTCCCAATCAGCTGATTGAGTTTTCCGTCCAGTCTGTCACCGAAGGAATTGATGCTCTCGGAACTGTCACAATTCGCTTGCGGTATGAGGAGCGGATTTTCTCCGGACAAGCTTCCGATACCGACATTGTTGTTGCCGCCGCTTACGCATACATCAACGCCCTCAACCGCCTCTATCGTTACTTGCAGTCTGTTGTAGCAGTCAGCAATCAACTCCCTACAAGTAAAGCGTAGAGGCTAATCTGCCTGGAAAATTTCCGCCCACTGTGTTTGTATTGAATTGTTGCTTAACTACAAGATTCTGTGATTGCAAAAGGTAAGATACTGTGTGTATGTTCACAAAACCCTTGAGCGATCGCTTGGGAAAGTGCCAATCTAGTTAAAATAATCGTCAAGCGTCATTACAACGTTGACAAGTACTTTGCCTTGAGGATCTACTGCTCTTAAACGCGCTCTAGGTTTACCATGTTGCTGGCTTAAGCGCGACAGAGTGTAAGTAAATCCCCGATTTTTCCAGCTAGAAGAAACTGGTGTTCTCTTGGCTATGTGATCAATTTCAATACAACGCTTTTGGGCATCACAGCCTTTATAATAGTTGCCCACCACATAAACAGTGTAGCCACCACCGTGATATACTTCACCTTCGGGCACATTTTCATCGGCACGAACAGAGGTAGAAAACAGTGGCACGGCTATTAAAGCCCCTACCAGTAATGTGTGCAGATTCATAGAATTAACTCCTAACAGTATTTTTGGTGATAATCTATACAACATCAAGCTCAGGATAGATTCCACAGTAAAATTACTTGTTAAAACCTTCACGAGGACAAAAACTTTTGACAAAAAAGACGCAAGCAAGGATATTATGATCGTCAAACGCGATCTTCTTGACTTATGGATTGGCTATCCTCGATTGACTTATCTCACCTTTGGAATTTGGTTATTGCCCAAACTCCAATACCTACCCCTACATCCTCACCGCTATCAAATACAGCAAAGGTTTCTAACGATATCGAATTATTAAAAAGCCAACTTGAGGTTATCAAAAGTACGAATGCTAGCCAGTTAGAGTTTCTCAAGAATACAAACGTTCAACTTGGGGAAAACTTTAATAGATTTGTTGCGGCAATGCAATTCACTTTAGTGGTGTTTGCATTTTTAGGGGGATTTTTGGCTTATGTATTTGGGAAAAACTTAGAAGATGCCAAAAAGGTAGCCAGTCAAGTCATCCGGCAAGAAATTGATAATAGAGTTGCGGATTTAGTGAAAACAGAGGTTGAAAATGTCAAACGTACCTTACAGCGAGAGCGAGTTATTGGTTCAACAGTTGTAGATTATTACTTACCTAGTAACGATGCAGAACCCAATGATTGTAAATTACTGAGACAACGGGGTTTTAAACAAATTCGATTTGGCAATCAGAAAAAACAACCTAAAAAGCCATTTGCCGATGTGGTTGTACTAGATTTGATAAATTGTAACTTGCTGTCAGGAAAAGATTTGAACGGACTCTCAAAAGAAGAAGCTGATAATCAGCGAGAAGAAAAAGTTAAAGCACAAATTGATTTGGCGTTGAATTGGTTAGATAAAGAAACTGTTCTGGTGATTTATGTCAAGGGACGGTTTAAGGAAATTGATAATTTATCAATCCGCTCTGACTATTATTATGCTTCTGCCAACACACCTGTGACGTTAATGGGTATTGTTGCAGATTCTGCCTACGTTGCTTATGGAGAAAGAGAAAGTTGATAGGTAAGCATTCAGCCGTCACGTTTAAAAACTCAAGTCGATTTACGTAAAGCTCGCGCTCCTAGAAACTTCTCTCCCGCAGACTTTACCTGAAAATTGCTGTGATATAAATCTGAGCTTCAAAAAAGCTGCATATCTTCAACAACTTGAACACTATAGCAGTCCGCTCATCAGATGTGAAAATCTCTCTCTTTCTTTACAGGAGCGTTCACAGCAAGGGAGCGGTTTATTCAAACAATAATTTTCACGACTCCTCACGGATCGCTATATGATAATAATGAGAAATAAACAGAAACAGCTTAGTGGGCTAATGACTATCTTGAAAAAAAAGTACAGTCGGTCTTGACAAAAAAAAGTACAATTTACACAGGCGAGATTGAAAATTTTCAGCTTTCACCCAACATTCATCCCTTGACTACGCACAGAATTCTCTTGACTCCTAAATTATTTCGTAAGTTGTCGTTCTGGTTTGCACAATGATTTCACGTCGCACTTTTTTAAGCTTGTTACTTGCTTGCTGTATTGCTCTGAGCGGTTGGTTGAATTTAACCCCAGTTGCTTATGCCCTTGGGGGTAAACTTCCCACTATTAATCAACCTGCACCAGACTTTAATTTGCCAACAAATACTGGCGATCGCAATATTTCCCTTTCAAATTTTCGTGGAAAGTGGGTTGTTATGTACTTTTATCCTAAAGACTTCACTTCTGGTTGTACTTTAGAAGCACGTCGTTTTCAGCAAGACTTACCCAAGTACTTGGGAAAAAACGCTCAAATTATCGGTGTCAGCGCCGATGACGTTAATTCCCACGCTGAATTTTGTGATTCTGAAGGGTTAAAATTCCCTCTGTTGTCTGATACAGATGGCGCAGTCAGCAAAGCTTACGGTTCCTGGATTGGCTTCGTATCTATGCGTCACACCTTTATCATCGATCCAGAAGGCACCCTGCGTGAAACTTTTGTGAAAGTCAATCCAGCTATCCACAGCACAGAAGTTCTAGCACGACTTGAGAATTTGCAACAACCTGCATCTTCATAGTTTTAAAGTCAGCAGTCAAAAAGAAAGGTGCAAACTCAGCCATTTACCGTCAGCTTTTTTGACGCGTTCAGTGGCTGATTGCGGAGAATATTTCGTAATGACAAATACATTAAAACCAGTAGAGGTGTCACCAAAAAGACTGCAATGTACCAAGGAATACCAGCATGGATAAAAGAGTTAGCCCAAACATTTATCGTACTACTGGCGTACTCATTCGCCTCTGAATAATTTTTAATGGTAATGATTGGCTCATGAGTTATCGTCCGCACAATATTACCGAGTCCACTCTCCAACATATCCACGAACTGGTTATTCCACAAGCTCCAAACAAATCTATCTTTGATAAGTAAACCGCGTTGTTCAGCATACATCATCCGGAAATGCCAATTAGAAATAATTGAACACAGCCCTAAAATAAAACCAAAGCTACCAAGAAAGATGGCAATCCTCTTTAAGGCTGTCTTTTTAAGAATGTACGATAAATACACAGCAAATGGTAGAAACATCATCGGCAAGATAGTAATAAAGTGACGAGGGCCCCATCCCCATGCACCATACCAACTTCTTAATCTAGAATGAAGTAAAAACCAAAGTACAGTCAATGCCGCTACATATATGGCTTCTTTAGGATACTCCCTATAAAATTTCCTAAAAAGGAATACGGACAAAATAAGTAGAGGAGCATAAACAAACAGACTTTTGCCTGGACTTAGCAGGAGTCCAGTTATTCCTACAAAAATATTACCGTCTAAAGCATTATTTTCAGCATAAATAGCTGTTTGTACGGGGGATTTATAAAACAGTCCAGTTCTAAGATAGTTATACCACAACTGCCAGATAATAAAAGGCACAAGTGTTAGTAATGCGAGTAATATTTCCTTGATTCTGAATGCTAAAGGTGAATTAAGAAAGCTAACTAAATAAGCTAAAGAAACTAGAATAGCCAAGCTCATAGATATACGTGTAATTAAACCAAAACCCAAGCAAATAAAACAACTAAATAAATACCATAAATTACTTATTTGAAAATATCTCAATAGACAAAAGAAAGATAATGTCAGGAATGTCTCACACAGAACACCGTCAAATAAATTTCGAGAATAAGACCAGAAATAAGTTGTCAGCGATAAACAGAGAGTTGCGAGAAAGCTGGGTATTGTAGCTCGCAAAAATCCAATCTTTAAGATAGCGAAAAAAGTTGTAGTAGTTACTGCTGAATAAACACCTGCTTGAAACGAGAGGATAAATTGTTGCATCTTTTCTATCGTTTCTTGACTAAGGAACTTAGAAAAGATATTTTCTAGCAGCACATTGATTAATGCTGTAGGTAGCATAAAAAGTGTATTACCAATCTCATGTCCTGCATAGAATCTACCGTTAGGTGCTTCTTGAAATATGCCTTGTGGTAGAGTAGCAAAACCTAACTTTCCGTGCTTGATAATTTGTACCGCTACTTGATAATGAAATAACCCTTCTGAATTATCGACACCACTATTAGTCAAAGCAAATAAAGCCCAGAAAAAAAAGAAAATACTTAAATACGTATTAGTTAAGTAGAAATTCCAAAAGCTTTTGATGATATGTTTCATATAATATAAACCAACACTAAGTTATGCAAAAAAAAAATTGAGATTGGGTAGGATGATAATGGTTGTAAAATAATCTTGTTATCTATTGATAACTGTTTAAGGACTTTTTCCTAAAGCGATCGCCGAAATACCACTCAACAATAAACCCAATCCTATCCATTGAGAAATTGCTATTTTTTCTTTGAGAATGGTAGCACCAGCTATTGTTGTGGCTACAATTGTTAATCCAATAACTACTGGATATGCTACGGATAAATTAAACTTGCTTAATACCAAAATGTAAAATAGTGTACTCAATCCATACAGACAAACACCACCGAGTAAATAGAGATTTAGAGGATTTTGACCAGAGCCAAGTTTCAAAAAAGTTTGAGCAGACGTATTCAATGCCACGGTTGCTAAAATCAGTAAGCTAAAAAAAGCTTGGTTGTTCACAACGAAAATTTCCTTATATTTCAAACTTTTTAACAACGAAGAATTCAGATGACTGTTAAGAGCTTCAATTTTATAAGTTCACAAATATGTGGAGGAGGTACTTGAGTTTTCAATACTGGCTGGCATCAAAATCCCACAGTTCACCTTTCTTTGGATAAGGTTTTTGTATCCATTTTCCTCCAAGTTTTTCCCACCATTGGACTGGATGGGGAAGAGTTGCAACTTGAATGCTGCAACACCCGGAAAGCCATGCTCCCAAAATATCAGTGTGTAAACTATCACCTATAACAACAACTTGTTTGGGGTGTAGTTGCAAGCTTGTAATTGCGTGACGAAATGCAGTAGGAAAAGGTTTTTTGGCTGGGTTAATCGCAGGAATATTCAGGCGTACAGACCAATATGTGACGCGATAAGGACGTTTCCCGTTAGAGAGAATAAAAAATTTTAATCCGGCTAACTTTGCCCGTACAATCCAATCTTCTGCACCAGGAGATAGATAACGGTCATCTTCAGAGATAATGGTGTTATCTAAATCGAGAATGACTCCTTGAATGCCAGCGTTTGTTAGCCAGTCAATCTCGATGTTTGCTAGTTTATAAGCTCGTTTTGGTAATTGACGAGTTTTATCTTTCAAAGGTCGGTTGCTTCCTTGAATGAGCAAGCGCAAACAAGAAGCAAATTGTCTGATTATTCTAGATATGAACGACATTTACTAAATTTTTGCAGTGATTTGCGAAGTCCTTTGAGTATTCATTTGCTTCCAATCTCTTCGTAATTAGGTGAATTACGGTACGAAGCTACCCTGTGTTCTTTAGTCTAAAAATAGTCAATTGTTCCATTCTTTTCATACTGAATGTTAATATTTATACGGTGAAATGAAATTTTAGCTAAAACTTTTTACACTATCTTTAAAGATTTTCCCTGAATCCTTACTTAGCTTTATATCTCCTTCACATATTGTGCCAGGTGAACTTGC
This sequence comes from uncultured Scytonema sp., assembly GCA_937873135.1. Lineage (GTDB taxonomy): Bacteria > Cyanobacteriota > Cyanobacteriia > Cyanobacteriales > Nostocaceae > Rhizonema. The sequence goes on from CALMVQ010000217.1 coordinate 20,037, forward strand.
AGCTTACACAGAAGCTGTGGGAGCATCAATTAGGAACTCTTCTCGCAGTTCATCAATGAAGGCATTGATATCGAGATTACTGAGTGGTTCAGTTTCTACAACTAAAATACCCTCTTTCCAGCAAACTTTAGGTTCTTGATCAGTTGGAGAAGCAACTTCCTGTGGAACTTGGAAAAATGCTTCATGAATTTGCTGATTCAGGGCACTAACTTTTTCTGTAACAGCTTGTATGATAAATTGCTCAGTTGAAATTCCTTGAATTTTTGACCATTTTTCAACTTCTTGCTGAATTGGAGATGAAAGGTTCATAAGCCTAGTGCCGCAAGGAGTTCGTCAAAAGTCACTCATTCAAAAGTCAAAAGTATTATGGAATGGGCTTTTTATGGATTTGAAATGGTTGCCTTATTTCCGCCGCGTTGTACTAGATACTCACAATGCTTTATATCCTCATTATAGTTTGTTGAGAGTTAATTGTTGATGGTTAATAGTTAATTGCAATCAACCATTAACTATTAACCGAACACGATATGAGCAAATTGTTTATCCCTCTTTTTGCCGTTGATAACGCTCTTTAAAATACCGTTGCTGTTGCTTGTGATCCACAATTGGCTGAGGATAGCCAAGGGCATCACGTTCTAAGGGGGTAATATTCCCAGTGACTAAATATTCCGCATCCATAGAACGTAATTCAGGCACCCATTGCCGGATGTATTCACCTTCAGGATCGAATTTTTGGGATTGACTGGCGGGGTTGAAAATCCGTACAGGTTTGGGATCCATACCGCTAGAAGCACTCCATTGCCAGCCACCATTATTGGCAGATAAATCGCCATCTATCAACTTCTGCATAAAGTATTTTTCTCCCAGTTGAGGATTAATGAGTAAGTCTTTAGTGAGGAAATTGGCAACAATCATCCGGCAACGGTTATGCATCCAGCCAAACTCATTCATCTGCCGCATTGCTGCATCAACTATGGGATAACCAGTTTTCCCCTCACACCAAGCTTGAAAATGTTCTTCGTTGGTTTCCCAAGGAAAGCTTTTAAAGGTTTCGCGGAAAGCACCCTCTGCTAATTCTGGGAAGTTATACATAGCGTGTTGATAAAACTCCCGCCACGCTAACTCCTGTCGCCATGCAGAGATGCTTGCTTCTGTTTCATCACTGCGGCTGTTTTGCTCTGCATGTACGGTGGCTTGCCAAACAGTGCGAATGCCGATGGCACCAAATTTAAAAGCCGCACTGAGTTGGGATGTGCCATCAACTGCTGGGAAATTACGCTGTTCTTTGTATTCATTAATGCTACGATCGCAAAACTCCTCTAACCGTTCTTTCGCTGCTTCATAACCTGGTGCGATCGCTAAATCTCCATCCCAATGAAAACCTAAATCTTTAGCAGTAGGCAGTGCAATAACCCCAGCTTGCCCGGCAATTTCCCTTTCCGCTTCCGTCAAACCTTGGGCATTTTCCAGATTTTCTACAGGATTGGGCTTCGGTTTGCTACTCCAATTCTTCCAGAAGGGAGTATAAACGGTGTAAGGCTTATTAGAACCCGTGCGAATATCTTCCGGTGAGTGAAGGATCTGATCCCAGTTTTTCTCTAGAAACTGAATGCCTTTTTCTTGCAGCGCCTCCATCACCATGCGATCGCGTTCTTGCGAGTAAGGTTCTACATCCCAATTCCAGAATACCGCTTTGGCTCCTAGTGCCACCGCCAGTGCTGGAATTGCTTGCGTAGGATTGGCGCGGAGTATTAATAACTGGCTTCCAGCTTGAGCATATTGCTGTTGTAGTGATTGCAAACAGCCTATCATATAAGTGACTCTTGCAGGAGCAACATCATCCTTTTCTAAAATATTAGGATCGAGGCAAAACACGCCCACAACCTTTGCACTCTGCCGTCGTGCGATACTGAGTCCTGTATTATCAAAGATGCGTAAGTCGCGGCGGTGCCAAAATAAAATTAAGTCAGACATTCGATTCCGAGTTAGTTCGCTTGTACTAGATTAAAGTCTAGCGGCATTAATTAGCATCACTCTACTGAAAAATTTTTCTACCTAGTTCACCGTAAAAAAAGTTCCCTACCTGTAGAGTAGGGAGTGCTACGATGATTAGGAACACTACATAGTTGACATTGGAATCGCGATCGCGTTCGCGTAGATATTCCTCAATCTACATAGTTGACATTGGAATCGCGATCGCGTTCGCGTGGATATTCCTCAACCGACATCGGTCGATTTTCATTTCATATCTGGGCTTTACCGATTAATTTATCTTCGGGTATTTTCAAGGGCGCTCCCCCGCGAGAGCGTTACCACTACCCCGACTTATTGAGCCGATACTTCATTTTCCCACTTTAAGTGCCTAAAGATCCATCAATACAGAAGATTCTCATTTATTGAGACTTATTGACATTCAGTTTAACGGACGTGTGTTGCTATAAACTTTACTCTGTCTAGTTTTCCGACTTTTCTTACATCGAACTCAGGTTGTATTAGTTTTTCAACCCTTGCAGTTCTTTAGCAAAATACTCTAAGACAAGTCGAGTTTTAGTTTCTTGAACACCCGTTGGGTCAAGATCATTGTTGGTTAGATATTGCATGAACTCCTCTTGAGCCACCTGTGCTTGCTCTGGCTGAACTCGAATGGATAACTCAAGAAGGTGTCTGCCGTCAGGTATGTCCCAACGTTCACAACGAATCGGATAAGTCAAACTGCCACCAAGCTTTGGCTTCCAGCGAAAAGCTTTAACTGGACCAAGTACTTGCAAATTATTAAGGTGAACTTCAATTTGAGTACTTGTCTTCAGAAAATGTTCCTGTTGCTCAGAGAAGAGTTTGTCTAGTGAGCGCTTACCTTCGAGCGTCTCTTCAATTTCACCTTGTTTCTGCTCGGTGGTGAAGGATGCGGATTCGATCTTGCGATCGCCTACCCAATCCCCTTCAATTTTGAACCCTTCTATTCCTCGCCATTGGTCAGAAATCTGTGACGAAACAGGACGAAGCTTTACGGTAGAATCATCTGGGTTGTCCTGGTTTTTACGAAGGCGCAAAATAATGCCATGCTCGAATAGTAGAAGTTTTCCAGTTGTGCGGAATGTTTGAATATCCTCACAGAAGTAAATTTTACGTTTCTCTGACTCATCTTGTTTCAGTTTAAACAAATCTTCTGCAACCTTGATTTGTTCTGGTTTGATTGTCACCTTAATTTCAACCGCGTCAAGTTGCTCCAATGAGTTACTCATGTTTTTAGTCACTACTATAGTTGCGAAAAGATGCAATCTGAGGTTTGAGGCTCAAACACTCAGACTACCTCTCATGCCAATCCAAATTAAAAAACTCAGAGCCATGCACCGCCACTCCCAATCATTCCTATTGATTGGGTGTTCCAACTCTGGTTCGGTTACTTAATCTTTGAAGTGCAGCTTGCACTGTTACGGCTCAACCCTGATGTCACCCAATTTTATACTACAGAGTAGAGGAGTACTTTAACAGTACCCTGAAGGGTACTTGGAACGTGGCTAGCACGAATGTCGGATAACAATTTAATTCGATATTCTTCCTAGAATTAAGTCTATGAACTAGTTCTATCGATTTTTAAAGATTTATCTCAATAATGAATTGATCACAAATTCATTACCTGGTCTTTAAGTACTGAGAGTTTCTAAATCCGCCCTTTTTCTCATTTATTGAATCTTATTGACATTAAGCTAAAAAGCCTTGTTTTGGTACAAAGTATAATCAGTCTAGTTTTCCGCCTTTTTTTTACGTCGAACTCAGGTCTAAGTAATATCAACTTCATAACGTTTTCCAATCCCAAGGTTTGTAGCGCAACTTCTACGTA
>CALMVQ010000217.1:23977-44253 GCA_937873135.1 uncultured Scytonema sp.
TTTGTAGCGCAACTTCTACGTAGCGTGCCCTGTCATTTCCCATAGCTTTGATGATGCTTTTCAAACTCTGCCACTGCACTCCTGGCAATCGACAATCATCGGCAATGTGTAGATGCCATCCTACCATCGAAACTAACCGTGTCAGGTCGTATGCAGATACGCTATTCTGTCCATCATGATGTGTTGAACTCGACTCGAGTAGCACTTGTCCTATTTTTGTATCAATCAGCTTTGGTTGATTGATAAAAGGTTCTTCGCCGTATTTGCCCCGAAAAATTAATTGGTGGTTTTGTGTAATATTTTTTACCCACAATTCAAGAGCTTCAGGTGTCTGGAATTGTTTTAACGTTGCAGCAGCAGAGTTTGATGTTGTTATTTTTTCTCTGTAAGTAATAATATCCTGGACTAAATCAAGGAACTGGAATTTTTTATTTGTAATGTAGCAGCTTTCTATATCAATATTATAATATTTCTTATTCGCTTCACTTAACACATTTAGGATGGGGATAATTTTAGTTGCACTCCAAAACTCACCCTCGGTGAGCGCATTTTTTCCCAACCAACGTGTTTGAATTTGTCCGTTGACAAAACACCCAATGCAAACACATGCTTGTTGTATATCTGAATGAAGAAAGCTTAAAGCTTGGTTATCAATAAGCGGAATGACTCCCCGCTTTGGATAAGGACTATATGTTGATGGTGATGGCGGACTCTCATATTTAGCAACTAGGCGATTTGGATACTCAGCTATTTGTGTGAAATATTTCGAGTTTTGAATACCTCGATTTAGGAATGCTGCTGTTTCATTTTCAGAAAGTTGAGTTGCTGTACCGATCTTGAGGAAATTTTGAAATATTTGATTCTTATCTGTTTGTAGTATTGATGGGAGTTGTTTCAGGCTCAGCAGATTCCTGGCAAATTTTTCATCGAACTGGGGAAATGGCAGATTTGTCGCATTACAAAAATTTTTAATCGCTCCTTCAGTCCAGGAACCATAATCACCATCTACAAATTTACCACCTGGATATAAACCTAAGCCTAAGAGCTTTGTCTGAATTTGAGTGACTAATTCTTTGTCAGCTTTTATTTGTTCTAAATTAAGGGGATTGGCGATGTTCTCAAGCTTCATAATCTTACTTCTAATAACTTTAGTGATGACTGATAATCGGTAATGGAGGATAGGAAGAAAAAATAATCACCAATTCCCTATCCCCTTTTTTCCCAAAGATTACTCCCTTCCTGCTAAAAAAATACCGATGCAACATATAAATCAATCGCAAGGGCGAACAGCCGTTCGCCCCTACATGGGTATCTGTCGTACTTTTTTTCAAATTGGTATAATAAACCGCCTTGGCTGACGCCACGTCTCTTGACGAACGCGCAGCGTCTCGCAGAGACAGACGACGCCAAGAGCGCCAAGAAAATCAAGAGGAAAATAGGTAATCTTACACTCGGTGTTGGGAGTCACTACCATACATGCTGTGCCTAGCAATGCCAGGTTAAGAAAAACCCGGTGTCTGTGTATAAAAATGTTATAACTGTAATTTCTTAGAGAAACCAGGGTTGTTTGGGTGCATATCAAAAATACCAGTACTCTTTTTTATAGCATGTATAATCTTTAACATTTTTAGAAATGACGTAGGGGCGTTCGCCTTCAGGCGTTCCCGTAGGGTACGGCTGTTCGCCTCTGAACGCACGCATAATTAATTGATGTCTATTTATACAGTTTTTTTGAGCATCAAGCAAAAATTCCGGAATCTCCCGACATGAGTCTGTATCCAATAAAGCTTATAAATTCCAATTTAGAGGGAACTCATGCCTGTTCTGTCGCCATCTATTAAAAACTTAGTAACAAATGCTATATTTACAGCAGCCGATCTGATTGACTTAGAAAAGAGCATTCAGTCTGGACGTGGAACAACAGAGGATGCAGTAGCGATCGCCACTCGCTATGTCGATACCTTGGAAGCAGGTGTAGGGAGTTGGCTCAAAAAGCTACTACATAAACTGGGTAGTAATGTTGATGTGGTAGAACCCATAGTCAATCTGGCAAGCGAAACAGCTTTGCTCAATGGGCAGATAACACTACCTGAAAATGGACGCAATTCGTCAGTTCGCTTAGTGCAGCGATCGCTCATTGCCTTAGCTAGCCGTACTCAGCAATTAGACTATATGTTACCGCAGTATGGAGCAGATGGAGATTATGGTGGAGAAACAACCTCATCTGTGCAAGCATTCCAGCGCAAAAATGGACTGCCTGTCACGGGCAAAGTAGATGGTAAAACTGCTCAGCAATTAGATCGCTCCTTGCGTGCAACTAATGTACCGGGAATTCTCAGTGCTACCCCTAAAGACTTAGTTTATGCCGCCCAAGAACTGACAAAAGGAGATGTTGCCCTTAACTATGGCGTTCCCCAACCTTGGATTAATATCGATCCCAAGCACAACGTTCCTGTCGGTAAACCCTTTGAATATCTAGTTAATCGCTGGAAATGCAACCTGTTTGGTGGTAATGTGCTGCGCAAAGGCGGTTATGAACCTCCTTACTACGAAAATCATGGCAACGGTGAATATCCCAATGCCAATCAATGGTATAAGTGGAGTGACAAGTACGCTAAGAGCAATAACAATCACGTCCACTTCCAGCTAATTTATGAAGTACCTGCTGCAACTCTTGCAGAGCTTCAGAGAAGACAGAAAATTACCGAATTGCTTACTCTAGTTCAACCTGGTGATTTTGTCATGGTAGATCACCTTGGGAGCGGAATTCAAGACGGGGGACATACCCGTGTTGCCGTTGCTAACAATTTCCAAACCTTGCACACTGTGTCTTTTGCCCAAGCAAGCTACGAGAAATCCTTAGTTAAACTTGAAGGCGTCGAACAACTGCTTAATGAGGAGAATATTTGGCTTTTGCGTCCGAATCTCAAGATGTAACGTCTGATGAATGTGGGCATATAAGCATTAAGCTCGGCTATCTTCTTTGGTGAGAGTCAATGCGAACAGACTGCTTCGCTAAATAGGGACAAAGTACTTCCGGCAATGATAGGTTGGAGTTTTCTCTTATCACGATAATTGGAAGATGCAATTAAGTGACCATTGAGCGTGTAACGATTTTCTGCTAGTACGTTTGCCGTCCTTTCTCTACAAGCCGTTGTCATCTGAGTTTTAGTGACGACTTTTCCATCTGAAGAAACTGACTGATATTGGTAGTAATCATTTTTGCCTTGCACTGAATCTGTATCTAAATATAGAGAAACTCCCTGTGATGAAGTAGCAATGGGTATCAAAGTTTCAGCGTGAGATGGCAATATAGAAGATAAAAAAATTAAAGAAGCGATCGCTAATTGTTTAAACATAATGGTTTTTTCCGCTTTTATAGGTAGTAGCTTAACAAGATGAATGACTGAATGTAACCGAAAAATCTTGGGATATTACTTATTTAAAAAATCTGCAGGCTCACCAAAAATACGTGTTTTTAGCCATTTGAACTGTATAAAAAACATATTATTTTGTCCTAAAATATGAAACTCCTCACCTTGATCTGCGTTTTCGCGCTTAGATATATAGTGAATACGGTTCTGATAAGACTTTAGAGCGGGTTTCGCTCTCTGTTGATGGTACACCACATTGTGGTGTACAGCTGAGGGGGTGACGCTCCTTCTGGTGCGAGACGCTACGTGTAGCTTGCTTAGAGAGGAGGGGTACGTCGAAGACAGCCCTGTTCGCGCCTAAGAATGTACCTTATTCAGTTAAAATCCGCTATAGAGGTGTATTCTTCTGACTATGTAGCAGGTTGTAAAATCGATGGTAATTTCAGTAAGCGATCGCTCGCTGCCGCCAAAGTTTCTGGCTTCTTGCTAAAACAGAAGCGAATAAAATCCTTACCTGCTTCTGGTTGAGAGAAAAAGCTGGAGCCGGGAACCACTGCTACGCCAATTTCTTTAACTAGATACTGAGCGAACTCTAAATCGGTTTTGTAACCGAAGCGGGAGATGTCAGCCAACACGTAATAGGCTCCTTGTGGCACAAAATAGGAAATCCCGACTCTATCCAAAGTATGAAGTATACTATCTCGCTTTTGCACGTAAAGCTTTGCCAGTTCTTCGTAGTAGCTGACAGGAAGTTGCATCGCTGTTACCCCAGCTCGTTGTAGAGGTGCAGGAGCACCCACAGTTAGAAAGTCATGGACTTTGCGAATTGCCCCAGTTAATTCTGGATTTGCTAGGATGTAACCAACACGCCATCCAGTCACGCTATAGGTTTTAGATAAACCATTGATAGTAACAGTACGCTCCTCCATACCTGGTAGGGTAGCCATTGCTACGTGTGTCGTGCCGTCGTAGAGAATATGTTCGTAGATTTCGTCAGTAAATGCCAGCACATCCCACTCCTGGCAAAGTTCGGCAATCAGATTAAGTTCCTCGCGAGTGAACACTTTCCCGGTTGGGTTATGAGGCGTGTTGATAATAATGGCTTTCGTACGTTCGTTGAATGCTTGACGCAATTCAGCTTCATCAAACGTCCACTCAGGTGGATGTAGCGACACATAACGGGGAGTTGCACTAGCTAACACTGCATCTGGTGCGTAGTTTTCATAATACGGCTCAAACACAATCACTTCATCACCCGGATCGACGGTAGCAATCATCGTTGCTGCCATTGCTTCGGTGGAACCACAAGTCACAGTGATTTGCCGTTCGGGATCAATTTCCAACCCTAGATACCAACGAACTTTTTCGGCAAGAGCATGACGAAAGGAGCGATCGCCCCAAGTAATGGCATACTGATTGACATCTGTTTCAATTGCCTCACAAGCTGCCCGTTTTAATTCAGGCGGACAAGGAAAGTCAGGAAAACCCTGCGCCAGATTTACTGCATTATGTTGCAATGCCACTCTCGTCATTTCGCGGATGATTGACTCTTTAAACTGGCTTGCCTTTAGAGAAGTTTTCTGCTTCTGCACCTGAGTCACCCTATTTCTAAAGAATATAAATAATAATCGGTAAACTGATAGAACTTCCGAATATTATACTAGTAGTTTCGCTTTATCGTCACGTCTATTTTCGGTCTGCCATCTCTGCAATCAACGGTGGCTCACTAGTACAACAAGGCAAAAGTAAAAAGTAAAAAGTAAAAAGAAAGAACCTTATTTTGTAAGGGTTTTAACTATTTCAGATGGGTGGTTTATTTCCGCCGATCTGTACTAGCATACTTGATGCTTCCAAATCTTTACATTGATTATTTGAGTGATTAAGATTGTAAGTATAACTGAATAGACAGAGGTAAAATCGAGTTAACTTGGTACAGCTTTTCATAAATTTGTAGCGTTTTGGTTCTTAGTTGCGCTTCAGCGCTGAAAAGCAACTATTAGAGTTCTCCAGAAATTAGATTTTCACCAAGACAGGATAAGGGTTTCAGAGTCTTTTTCGGAAATGTCTATTACACATTGTGTCATGCAACACGATGAGGTTCTTGCTGTCAAGCAAGATTTATAGCAAGTTATTAATTCCACTCTTCTTGATAGATTTGCCGTATATAATGAAAAGATGTGTGGCATGGATATCTCAAACTGGACTTCTTGAGCCTTAAGCAAATGCTCATGCTTGTTAGTAACACCCTTCATCTTCATTCGTCAAACAAGTCTTTGGCGTTGATTACCCCTTTAATTCCTGACTGACAATGACTCAAATTTTGGACTCAGTACCTTCAACTTACAGCCAACGTATTCTGTGCAGTTACTATAATGCGACAGGACACATCCAGATTGTCCGAATTTCTAACATTTCTAGTTCGTATTTTGAACGAGTAGTTTTTCCAGGAGTTCGGTTGCTGTTTGAAGCCTTGCCAGAAGCTTCTTTAGAAATTCATACTAGTACAACAATTAGTACAATTTTTGCAGATAACATCCCCTGTTCTCAGTTACAAGTTGCCAAATGTGGTTCGGTGGTACTAGTACAGCACGGCGTAAATAAAGCAACCATTTCAAAAAGCCAGAAGCCTTGATTTATAACACTTTTGACTTTTGAATGAGTGACTTTTGAATGAGTGACTTTCAAGGGAGCGGTACTAGAGCCACTCATTTTTAGCAACAAGTCGAATGGTTGACGCCTTAGTATTACAATTCATTAACTATTACGCCTGATCTCCCGTCAGTCAATAGGAGTCGCTGTCTTAATAAGACGGGACTTGCAGGGTAATAGTAAAAAACACCTCACTTTATTTTCCTAATCAGCAGAATATAGACTGTAGTTAAGAACAGACCTTAGTATCGACTTAAACTAAAGCTTGAATACTTAATACAGTGAGCATCCCACTACCAAGTAATGAAGAGGCCAGAATTCAGGCCCTACACCAGTATTATATTCTTGATACCTCTGCGGAGGAGGTATATGACGATCTTACCCGCTTAGCGGCACACATTTGCGGGACGCCAACGGCACTGATCAGTCTGGTTGATAGGGAGCGGCAATGGTTTAAGTCAAAAGTGGGTTTAGAAATCACACAAACTCATCGGGATTTAGCTTTTTGTAGCTACGCCATTCTACAGCCTCAAATGTTAATTGTCCAAGATACTTATCAGGATGCTCGCTTCTGTAACAATCCTTTGGCGACCAAAGAACCTAAGATCCGATTTTATGCGGGCGTCCCGCTGATTACCCCGGAAGAGTTGGCGTTAGGCACCCTATGCGTAATTGATTATGTGCCGAGAGATTTAAGTGCCGTACAGCAAGAAGCCTTAAAGATTTTGGCACGGCAGGCGATCGCACAACTGGAGTTACGGCGGAATGTCGCGGCTCTCAAACAGGTGATTGTACAGCGCGAGCAAACAGAAGCGGCGCTCAGAGAAAGTGAAGAACGTTATCGCCTACTGGTGGAACTTTCCCCCGAAACCATTGCTGTTTATAGTGAAGGAAAATTAGACTACATCAATATTACTGGTGCCAAACTATTCGGTGCCGCCACTCCTGAAGAACTTATCGGTCGGCGAATAGAGGATTTCGTCCATCCAGATGATCAGCAATTCCCGAAAGCAAGAGTGCGGCAAATTCAAGTAAAAGGAAACCTTGCCATCAAGAGCGAGCAAAAGTTGGTTCGACTGGATGGTCGGGTGATTGATGTCGAGGTTACAGGAATTCCAGTGACTTATCTGGGCAAACCAGCAACGCAGGTTATCATCAGAGACATTACCGAGCGCAAGCGGGCAGAATCGGCACTGATGCGGGCAAAGGTGGCGGAGGTCGCCAAGCTTGAACTGGAAAAAGAGATCGCTTTTCGCCAACAGGTAGAGCAGCAATTACTGCACACTGCCCTTCACGATGGGTTGACAGGTTTACCCAACCGTGTATGGTTTCTAGACCGCCTCAAGTATGCACTTGAGATGACCAAACAACAGGAGAATTATCTATTTGCAGTAATGTTTCTAGACTTGGATCGCTTCAAGGTGATCAATGACAGCCTCGGCCATCTATTGGGCGACAAATTGCTGTGCGTAATAGCTGAACGGATTAAAGCCTGTTTGCGTAGCACAGACACAGCAGCTCGACTTGGTGGAGACGAGTTCATAATTCTGCTTGACAGGGTTAAGGATGTTAGCGACGCGCTCCAAATTGCCAACCGAATTCAACAGATCCTGTCGTTACCCTTTAATCTCGACGGGCAAGAGGTGTTTACGAGTGCAAGTATTGGCATAGCGATTAGTACAATTGGCTACGATCAACCAGAAGATCTGCTACGCGACGCAGACACAGCAATGTATTGCGCTAAGTCTCTAGGCAAGGCAAGATGTGAACTCTTCAACCCAAATATGTATACTCAAGCCCTGACTAGATTGCAGTTGAAGACAGATATGCGCCGCGCTTTAGAGCGCCAAGAATTTCAAGTTTATTACCAACCGATTGTGGCACTTGATAGTGGACGCTTAGCTGGGTTTGAGGCTTTGGTGCGTTGGCAGCATCCACATCGGGGGCTAGTAAATCCAATTGATTTCATCTCCGTTGCAGAAGAAACGGGACTGATTGTCGCGATTGGCTACAGGGTGTTGTACGAGGCTTGCCGCCAGTTGCAAGCATGGCAGAGACGCTTTGGTTGTCAGTCATCTGGGAAAATAAGTGTTAATCTTTCTGTCAAGCAGTTTTTACAACCTGATTTGATGGCTTCTATTGCAGAAATTTTGCGCTCAACCGGTCTGAGCGCCGAAAGTTTAATACTCGAGATTACTGAAACTGTCATCATGGAAAATAGCGTGCAGGTAAGCATCGTAATCTCACAACTAAAAGATTTGGGGATTGGATTGTCAATCGATGACTTCGGGACTGGCTATTCTTCATTAGGTCGTCTTCACCACTTTCCTATTAGTATGTTGAAGATTGACCGCTCCTTTATCAGCAGCACGGGTATGTCAGTAGATTTAAAAATTACTGAGACAATTGTCACCCTAGCACACAAACTTGGTATCAGTGTGACAGCCGAAGGTGTGGAAACAATTGAGCAATTTACACTCCTTAAAGAGTTAAAATGTCAATATGGTCAGGGATATTTTTTCTCACCGGCATTGAATAGCGAAGAAGCCGCAGCGTTAATTATGACTGCTCCTCAGTGGTAAATTTAAACTTTGTGACTTTTCTGTGAATGCCACTTGACTAGGCAGGCTCAAATTTAGATACATTTGCTCTGTGCAATCATTAAACGTGCTGTCGAAAACAACCTGATAAAATCTCCTCAAAACTTCACTCTTACTAAATTTCAAACGTACGCAAGCCGAAGAGTTATTGTCAACCTTAAAAAATTTTGGCTAAGAAAAGTGACAAGCCAATATTAGGTGCGGCTGCAAGCTTAGCAATGCTGTCACCTATAGCGTAGGTTAGTGCAACAAGGCAAAAGTAAAAAGTGAGTCAGCGCGATCTTGGGGGTTTCCCCCATGAGCGACTGACGAACCCCGAAGGGGTAAAAAGTAAAAAGAAAGAACGCTTATGTTGTCAGCTTTTTACCTATTTCAAATGGGTGGCTTATTTGCGCCGCGCTGTACTAGCAACTTGGGTTAGTAAGAGAATTAATCATACAGGCTTTTAGCTGTTCGGCAAGAACCTGAACATGAGGTTTTTTTAGCATGGTAAGGTGATTGGCAGGAATCATATGAATATCCACGCTTTCAACAGAAAGTTCTCCCCAACCCAAATCGCGATCGCCTGTTCTGAGAAGAGTAATTTTGTTCTGATAGACTTGTGGCAAGTAGTTGAGAGTTGCTTGACTGTTGGCATGGAAAATACGCAGCATTGGGCGAATAGTTAACTCACGCAGAAATTGAAGATCAACTCTCTCTAATCCAAAGTGCTAAACCATCTCCACGGCCACGTGCTGCAATAAAGTCTTCAGTCACCAGAAAGAAGGTAAAAAAGGGCAGTTTAGCTATAGGTTTTTTGTCAAAATCTAACTCCTGAACTTTACCGCCGCGAATTTGACCAGTGTAAATAACACGACCAAACAGACTGATTTGCATATTGGTAAAGTCAAATGCCAACAAGTTTTTCTTACCTAAATATTGTGCCGGACCTACAAGTTTCAACGACACCGAACCTAATTGAACCTGATTGCCAATTTCCCCTTGAGTTGGCGTTGAATCTAAAGCTTGAGTCAAGGGACTAAATAAGATATGCGCTTTCGCAAACTTAGGCAGATAAAAACCCTTACCTAGCACAATTCCCCCTCGCTTTTTAACTTTACGAGTTCCCGTCACAAAGCAAAGCCGCCATTTTCCCAGCAAGGATTGAAAGGGATATTCCAGTCTTTGTTGCTTGGTGGCTTTTTCTGCAGACAGCAAGGCATCAACTACCATATCGGCACTAGGACGTTCTTGCCGAGGTTCTCGATACGCCACTGCCGCCCGCGCCAGTATTGCCGTAAAATCAGGTGAAATAATTGATGTCATTGGGAATTACGTACGCATCATACATGTGTACCTCCCATACTTTATCCCCAATCAAGTAATAGTCAAGCCACTAGAGAACGAATCAGGATACTTTCCAGATGTTTTACTTTTGAATAGACCTAATTTAAAATCAGAACCACTTTGGAAAAAATATTCTACCGTTAGTCAAAGTGCTTCAATTCCTTTGGTAATTGAAGTTGTAAGTACAAATTGGCGGGATGATTACTACAAAAAGTTAGCTGACTATGAGCAAATTGGTATTCCTGAATATTGGATTGTCGATTATCTTGATCTTGGCGCGCGCAAATTTATTGGGAACCCTAAACAACCAACTATCTCGATTTATTCGTTAGTTGAGGGTGAGTATCTGTGTAAGCAATTTCGGAATAATGACCGCATTCAATCACCGATATTTCCTGAGTTAAACTTGACCGCTCAACAAATTTTTGATGCTGGAAGGGGCGAGCAGGAGTAGGGTGTAGGGCAAACGCATTAAAATTAGGGCTGGAATGAACATTTGGAGTCCGTTTTTGAGTCAAGAAAAATGATGTAGTGGAGCTAATGCGTTTTTGTCGCCTTGCGTCGGAAAGCAACTGGCGTGGATTTGTATAGTTCCCAACCCGAAACATTGACGAAGTTTGACAGCTTGTCTTTTGACGACAACAGCCATGAACCCGAAAATTATAGAGGAGATTCTCACGAATACTCCTTTATTGTAGAGGGAACGCCAAATGAAAAAGATTCTTTCAATCATGTTGCTAGGCATGACGATTTTCACCTTTGCCTTTAGTCATCCAGCGATCGCGGATACCAAAAGTGGAGCTAAAATCTTTAGTGCCAACTGCGCCTCTTGTCATGCAGGTGGTAGAAATCTGGTTCAAGCCCAGAAAACCCTAAAGAAGGAAGCTTTGGAAAAATTCAACATGAATTCACCAGAAGCGGTTATCTCCCAAGTTACGAATGGTAAAAATGCTATGCCCTCCTTCAAAGGGCGCTTGAAACCCGAGCAAATTGAAGATGTAGCAGCATACGTACTGGGGCAAGCTGAGAAAGACTGGAAATAAAACGAGCTTGAAATTTGAGTCAAAGGTGGGCAATAACTAATAGTACAAAGTGTAGATGAGCTTTAGTGAATATTGCCAGCACTAAAAATCTGTTAACCACCAGAGCCGAAATAAACGTAACTGTACTCATACAGATCGTTAGAGTTTCTCACTGTCAAGGCAACTATCTCCTTGGGTGATAACTGCTCATTGCTAACGGTTTATAGCGAATTACCTGCTTACTATTGGCGTAAGCTATTAGCCGTTAGCATAATATTACAGGACATATACCGTACCTACAGTTTTTGTTCTGCTAACAATGGGAGATTTTACTTATGAATCGCTGGTTTCGATCCATTATTATGAGTATTGCCGTCTTACTTACCTGTTGTTTTCTGACTCCACCTGCACATTCTTCTCCTAACTCCAGCGATCCGACTTCAGCCGGGGAATTGTTCAAAGTAGGAATTGAAAAGATGCAACGTGGTCATTACCAAGAAGCTATTCAAGATTTCACTCAGACGATTCAGCAAAGTAGAGATCTTCCAGCAGCTTATAGCAACCGATGTCTTGCTTATCTTCAAATCCAAGATTATCACAATGCGATCGCCGATTGCGATCAAGCAATAAATTTTTTGCCTAAAAACGCTGAAGTTTACCTGAATCGGGGAGTCGCTCGCTACAGGCAAGGAGATTACGAGAGTGCGATCGCCGATTACAACCTTGCTATTGCACTCAAACCCCATGATTTTAGAGCTTACTACAACCGAGGTGTAGCAAGTGCCATGTTGGGGAATTACCAGCAAGCAATTGGAGACTACAACTTAGCTTTGAGTCAAATTACTCAGACACCCAGTTATCTACTAGCAGATATTTACAATGATCGAGGATTAGCTCGTTTCGAGTTGCAAGATGTGCAAGCAGCGATGCTCGACTTTTCCTTGGCAATCCGTCTTAATCCTAAAGACTATAGAGCTCACTTCAATCGGGGTTGTGCTTGCGGCAAGCATGGGGATAACTTTGGTGCAGTTCGCAATTTCTCTGAAGTCATACAGCTGAACCCAAGCAATGGACAGGCTTATGTTAACCGGGGTATCGCTTATCATCAACTTGGTTACGAACAAGCTGCTATAGCTGACTTACAAAAAGCAGTCCAATACTTTGGGCATCAAGGACAAAAGCTTGCTTACAAAAAAACTGTAGATTTGATGAAGATTGTGCAGCAACAAATCGCATCTGAGGTGGAAATTGCTTTTGCCTTTTAGCAGATATTTGAGCCAACACCACGAGCTATAAGCTCGTGGATTCAGGCTAGAAGTTGGCATTAACTTGTCACTCGGATTCGTGTGTAATTTCTTGTCCGCTTGAATATTTATCATCAAAGCACCAACTCTACCCCAAAGCAAACCGAGACCAGTAGGAGCGCCCCAAGAAATAACGAAAATTGCTGTAAATGTCATTAAGTATTGACAACATACTTAATGATTTATGTCAATGCGTAAGTCCTAATAAAAATTAAAAATAATTAAACAATCAAAAATTATTTAATTAAAGGATACAAGCTCCTGTTTTTAAATTTTTAATTATTTTGACTATTTTTGTTGGAGTTTTAGAGTTGCTGGGTTTGAGACGCTATTAGCTCGCGTAGCCAGATGTGTAGCGGATCGCGATCGCGACGCTCATGCCAAATCTGCACATAGTCGTACTGACCAAATTCAATCGGTGGCTTAAAGATAACAAGGTTTGCATATTTAGTAAACACCATTGCAATTCGACGAGGTAATGTCAGAATGAGATCACTCTCTTATGCAACATGTAGTCACTAAATCGGGAAGCGTGCGTCTTGAAGCGATCGCTGCCCAGAAATTAGAAAGTTTGGGGTTAGTCGAACTCGATGGACATTATGCCAAACCTAGTTGCGACTTGTATCGGATATATTTTCGCTCACAACTTGTTGAGATTGCACCTCGCAATTCATATCCCGCTATTATCCCCTTAATCCCCCTAAGTTAAGGGGGGTGATTAAAGAATCTAGCTCCCGAAGCAATGCATCGGAGAGGGTTGGCGTTAGGTAAAACTTAAACCAAAATCCACTCGTTTATGAATTAATTTATATAAAGCCTCGTAGTTGCGCTGACCTCGCCATAAATATCAGGGAGGTCAGCGCAACTACAAACATGAATTTATTTGTGCCAACCTACTTATCAGAATGGTAGGTTGGCTGGAGGCAGTAGGGATGGTAAATCTCACCAATAACCTGACAACCTCTGTTGACGACGTTCGTCAATTTTTCATCGGTTCCAGGTTATTTTGAGTTTCTCCAAGGTTGGTTTGGAGTTGTACCGGATAATAGGTGAAGAGATTAATTTGCTGTTTCTCCAGTTGGGTCAGGATCGCTAGGTTGAGTTTTTCAATGGTATCAAAGTATAATTGAGAATTCCCATTAGTATTAGCAAAAACCCGAATCTTAATGATCCGAGAATTTTGATTAAGTTCGCTAAAGTAAACAAAAAACTTTTCTGTCAAGATATCAATTGATTTCGGAATTTCCCGAAGAGCGACACAAATTTTTTCTGTTTGTTCTGCCGAAATTCCATCAATTTTTAGGGTTAAGTTGATCCCTATTGAATTATCATTGCCTACCGCTTGGAACCAATTTTCAACGACGCCATTAATCATTTTAGAATTGGGCACTTTTTGGATAGTGTTTCTGGTCAATATACGAAGCGTTGTACTTCTCAGTCCAACATTTTCCACCTTAATTAGACCTTCTACTCCAGGCATCGTCACTTGGTCACCGGGTCGAAACAGGTTATCTACGTAGATAATGACGGTACAAAACAAGTCATAGATTAAGTCTTTTAATAATAAACCTAAGGCAACACCCGCTCCACCAAGTAGACCGATGAGTGCAGAGGCCGATGCACCCAAAAATAACTCACTTCCTTTAAGTAAGATAATAGCGATCGCGAGTACCTGAAATAACTTCGGCAGATAGGGCACGAGCAAATCGTCTAGCTCGGTTTCACTTTTGAGCGTCCATTGTTTCAGCAACTCTCCTAACACAGGAGCGGCACGGTAAACAATAAAGGCGAAGGTTGCGATCGCACCAAACTTGATAATTCCTTCTATTTTTTCGTTCAATTCTGAGCTGAAATTTTCTGCCAGAATCAGCTGCACTATCCAAAGTCCACCGATCACAATCAACCAGTTTAAGGGTTGCTTGATTATCTTGACCAACTCATCATCAAAGGTGGTCTGTGTTCCACTAGTCAGACGCTCGATTCTACGAATGATAATTTCGGAGAAAACTTGTTTTAACGCCAGACTAAATGTGAGGACAATGATGCTCAGAACGATTTTGAACAACGGGATCGGTATATTGCCGATAGAGACATCTGCACTAAAAATTAGTTTCCAAACATCAGAACTTGCAAGAGATTCTTTAAGTGATATTCCAAAAGTTATCATAGTTTTCTAATTTCATAATTACACGGCGTTGCAGTCTATTTTATTTCAACTACCCTGATTTGCTTGTTAAAAATTATGTAAAATTTCCAAAGGGCAGTAACATCATACTGGATGCATTTACAGGTGTTGTTCATGTTGTCGAAACCTGACGTTGTTTCTCTTTCTAGAGAAGACACTGTCAGCTAATGATCTACTCTGTCTGTAAGAATCATGTATTATCTTTTCCTTGGAACACTCAAATGGAACCTAGACAACCTCATCAAGATCCTAAACAACCTCACATAAGTCCTGGACAACCAATTCAATCAGCTATTTCAGACCTCCAACAGAGACACTCTAACTCTAGTCTGGTATCAAGATTCTTCGATACCCTGAAGACCAAATACCCTAACCTCCATGCTTTATATGTCTTAACCAATATCATCAATATCTGGAGTGGTGTCATCCTCATCGGAGACTCATGGGCACACAAAGTGAATTTGCTTGCAGAACCAACCACTCCGTTTTCCTTAGAAGTAGGTCTTCGCCATCTCAGCTTTTTAATAGTCGGTGTAATGTTTCTCCTGTTGGATGACCTGTCTTTGAAGGAACTGCTATTTGGAAGGAAAACTCCTTGGTATGAGTAAAGAAAAGCTCAGCATTGAAATATGGAAAACAATTGGAATCAAGTGCAAAAAAATTATAAAATTTCATGAATTTGTCAAGTAGGAATTGGTTTCATTTGTTGCTTGTAAAGCATTCACCTGAAATCTAGATACTCGCTCTTGTAAAGCGATCGCTGCTTCATTGAGTTGTTCTATTGCTGAGTAAGTTTCCCATAACGTATTTTTTATCTGCTGCATTCCTTGACCCAAATCAAGCATAGAATCGTTAATTTTTTTTACATTTTCCGATTGATTTTGCATTGCCATGCTCACCCCTTCAAAATTTGGGGATAAAGCTTGCACCTGCTCGATAATTTTGGTAAACTCTGTGCTGATTTTACTAATGTCGGCAACCCCCTGACGAACTTTCGCGAGAAAGCTTTCTATCTCCACCACACCGTCCGAGACTGCCAATTGTGTCTCATTAACAATTTTTTTGATTTCTAAAGCAGCTACAGCAGTTTGGTCGGCGAGTCGTCTAATTTCTCTGGAAACAACAGCAAAACCCTGTCCATACTCACCTGCTTTCTCTGCTTCAATTGCAGCATTCAAAGAGAGAATATTAATTTTTTCTGCGATCTTTGCCATTGTCGTGACGACAGATGTAATGTTATCTCCTTTATCCTTGATAATTTTTAGCTTGTTATAAACATTGTTAGAAGCACTTTCCATATTTTGCATATTCTCTTCCATTTGAACTAAATCTGATTGACCACTGCTGGCAAATTCAGCGGTTTCTTCAGAATTAGAAGCAACCTCACCCATTTTGGACGCCAGGTTGTCGATAAGTTGCGAAATTTCCATGACAGCTTTGAGAACATCACTCGTAGATTCTACTTGGTTGATGACGACGACTTCTTGTCGCTTTGTCGTCGCTCTTAACTGTGTCGCTGAAGACGAAACTTGAATTCCTGATTCTTGGGTTTTTCTAATCAAAGTACTTAAGTCTTGAGCCATATAATCAACAGCAATTAACAATTGTCCAATTTCATCGTGCGAATCGACATGGATATGTGGTGTCAAATTGCCTCTAGCAATATCTTTAGTAATCGCAACGACTTGAGTCAGACGAACTGATATATCACGTGACACTCTAAATACAAAAAAGCTAGCGATCGCCAGAGCAGCCAAACTCAATACTAAGTACATGAACCGAGTATTTTCATAATGTTGAATGCGTTTCTCAAGAAGCTTATTCAGTTCTGTTGTGCCAACATTCCATAGTTCCGAACCATTACGAATTACCTCTTCTCCCAATTGAAAAAAATCCTGGTTGCGAATATTTCCTTGACCTGTTGTGGCAAGCTGGATCAACTTCTGGTTAAACTTTATGACAGCAGCTTTATAAAGGTTTAGAACAGGTGGAATGTTTTGTTGCAGAGAAGGAAGCACACCATAGTAATTCTTATCTTCCTGAAGAGACGTTGAAACTCCCTGCTCAATTCTCTCTAAATCTGTCTGTCGCAGTGATGATGCATAAATTTCTAACTTGACTTTTGCTTCATTTGTCAATTGTGCCTTACGTTTCGTTTCGCCAAACCACAATATTTCTCCAACTCGTTGTTGAGCTTCTGGTAAGGCTAACAAGACAACATCCATCAAGTAATAGGAATCGAGATCTGGATCTAAAATTAAATTTGAAGTATTGCCAACTCTGGTAATCAGTCTACGTATCCGTCCTGTTAAATCATTATACTGCTGATTCAATTGCTCTTGGTTTAAGCTCGTCTGACTACTTTGTAACATCTGCCATTGATTGATAATTTGTGAAGGCAGTAGTTGCTCCATATTAACTGACTGTAAACTTGAAGGAGTGATTTTTAAGGTTTCTCCTAAAGCTTTGGTTTCTTTTTCCAGGTTTTGGAAATTCTTTTCAATAAGATTAGTTGTGGCTTCTAAGTCATTGAAACCTGAGCGATCGCCTGTTCGCGTAAGTTCTACCAATCTCTGATGCTGTGGTACCAATACTAGGAGAGAGTTTAAAGGTTCTAAAAATTTATTTCCCTGAACTTCTAAACGAGCGAAATTGATGTTATCGTTAATTCCGCTCACGGTGAAATATAACAGCATCAATATTGGTATACAAAATGATAAAATGCTCAATAGCAGTTTTTGCGATATATTTAACGATTTTCGAGAGAACTTCATAACACTTAATTCCAGGCTATTTAATTAATAATTTTTATGTCATGCCGTTTTTTTGCGAAGCTGCAATATCTCCGGGCTAGCTAACGCCGTCCCCCGATGCCTTGTGGGGAATAAAGTTCGGTTCTGAATTCGGTCATCTTCATGCCGAATTGGTCTAAGTCTTCAGCTATTAGCATCTACAGCAGTTTTATCTGATTTGTGAAATTCTGGCGTGATGGGCAATAACAGTACTAAATATCTTTCTTGAGGGGGCATTGCCAAGCTACAAAATGCGTAACTGCTGGATGCTTACATCTGATGTTTCCTACTTTCTCCTAGAACATAAAAGGTAAAAATCATGGTATACTTCTTTTATTTTTAAAATTCAATTCACCCAGATCTATTTAAGTTAGCATGGAATTAGATAGAGTTCACCCACTTTACAGTTTTATAAAAGTTGCATAAATCTGATTCTCTTTAAAAATAACTTGAGATAAATTTTAGATAAAAATCTGTATGTTTGTCAAAAAAACTAATAAGTTATTATGTAATAAGTGGGCAACAAGTCAGCTATGTTAATAGAATAGCATTTTCGGACTAAAGGCTTTATTTGATTCGACTTTTTCACTCTTTAATTTTCTATTTTATAGTAAAAAAATGTTAATGCTACTCTTCTCCTGTGAAGACGCTCTTTATGCCCTTGATACTTCTCAGGTTATTGAAGTTATCCCAAGGGTCATTCTGAGAAAGGTACATCGCGTTCCTGAGTATATAGCAGGATTATTCAACTATCGCGGTGCGATCGTACCCGTTTTAGACTTGTGCTATTTGATACAGGGTAAACCTAGCAAATCCTATTTAAGCACGCGAATTATTATGGTTAACTACGTAGATCAAGAAAATACCAAGCGCTACCTCGGCTTGATGGCAGAACGAGTTACAGAAACTTTAAATAAGCCAGACGCCGAATTGATGGATGCGGAATCTCAAATAAATGAAGCTCCTTATTTAGGAGAAATGATTATGGATGAGAAGGGAATGATTCAACGTATCCGATTAGATTATTTACTATCCGATGCACAACATAAGTATCTATTAGCAGCAGGAGAACACTAATGCCAATGATACAGCCAAAAATTGAGAGACTGCTGAAAGACAAAATTGGTTTGGCGGCAAGCACTATTGGCTCTAATACGATTGCCAGAGCCGTAGAAAAGCGGAGGTTAGCCTGTGGTTTACCCGATTTACAAACTTATTTGCAGCGAGTGCAAACATCAACGCAGGAACTAGAAGAACTGATTGAACTTGTGGTGGTTCCGGAAACCTGGTTTTTTCGCGATCGCAAACCGTTTATTTATTTGGAACATTATATTAAATCAGAGTGCTTGCCCTCGCGATCTGCTGGCATCCTACGCCTGTTAAGTGTTCCCTGTTCTACTGGGGAAGAGCCTTACTCGATCTCCATGCTCCTACTCAATGCAGGTTTAACCCCAGATAAATTTCGGATCGATGCTGTTGATATTAGCAAAAAAGCACTACTTAAAAGCTCAAATGCTGTCTATAGCAAGAATTCGTTTCGAGGTGAAAAACTGCCAAATCAGGAACGCTATTTTCAGCAAACGGCAGAAGGTTACGAGTTATCTGAACTGGTGCGCAATACTGTTAATTTCATGCATGGGAATCTCTTAGAGCCCTCTTTCCTGAATAATAAAAAGTATGATATTATATTTTGCCGTAATTTGTTAATTTACTTTGATTCCTTCACCTCTTCTCAGGCTATAGATGTTTTAGATCGCTTATTATCTCCTCAAGGCCTGTTATTTGTGGGATCTGCTGAAACTGGTACAATTCCACCGAACCGATTTGTCTCAGTTCGCTATCCATTTAGTTTTGCCTATCAAAAGGTGGCAGTGCCTACAGTGACGGTACAACAGTTGCCACCGACTAAGAGAAAAGAAATCTCTCAGGCAATCAATAACTCATCTGTTACAAAATCCTCCGCCACAATCCCCAATCTTCAAACAGCCAAAGAATTGGCAGATAGAGGACAGTTGAATGAAGCTGCCCAATTATGTAAAACCTATCTAGATCATCACCCTACCAGCGAGAAGGCTTACTTCTTGTGGGGCGAAGTGTATCAGGCTAAGGGAGAAAACGCTCAAGCAGAGCAATGCTTCCAGAAAGCGATTTACCTCGAACCAAATTATAGAGAAGCACTAATTCACCTCACCCAACTCAAAGAACAGCGTGGCGATCGCGCTGGTGCGGCAGTTCTTCACCAACGAATTCAAAGGCTACAGAATCTAGACAACATAAAATCTTAGTTAATTTTTACTACATCTAGGGAGTATCTTTGCAAAATGTTAAATAAAATTGCTAACCGCTTTTTACTCGGATATTCCGTTCCCTTAATTTTCTTAATTATCCAGGGTTTAGTGACTGGCTCAACGATTCAGAAAGTCATTGATTTAGACAATCAGGTTTTTAAACTCCAAGCAGCTAATAAAGAATTGGAGCAAGTGAGTTATGAGATTTCTAAGTTTTTACGGACTGCGCGAGGTTATGCACTTTTTCCTAAAGATCAAACATATAAAAATTCCTTTGATACTGCTTACGAATCTTTTAATAAAAATGCTCAAGAGCTAAGAGCGGCTGTGGTTGTCCCTAATCAAGAACAACTGACAAATTCTCTGTTGGGATACGCAAATACTCTAATTGGAGAAGGTAATCGGCTGCATAACAGCTTTCAAGAAGTTTTCCGGCAAATTGATGCTAACCAGCTAGCACAAGCAACTCAACAACTAGGTGACAATAAAGCGGACACTATTGACATGGCGCAAAAGCAGTTCAGCGAACTGGTAGAAGCTACTACTCTTCAGCGTAAGCAGGAACTAAACGAAGCACGTGCGTTTATGAACGTAGTAATTTGGATCACTAATGTGTTAGCGATCATTACCACAATCATTGTTGGTTTGCTGATTGGTTTGCCTTTACGGCGACAGTTGCCACGAGTGGTGGAATCAGCAGCACAGATTGCAGACGGTAATCTAACCCAGACGGTTG
>CALMVQ010000218.1:0-10875 GCA_937873135.1 uncultured Scytonema sp.
GTCACTGATTTCTAAGAGAAATACAGTGAGGGACTTCTGCTTGAATTAGTTAAAAACAAATAAGCGGTAAGTGTGAAGGGTTTTGCAACAGTTCTTTTGCCAATAAGAAACCAGCAATTGTCCAAGTTTGATATGTCCTTGCTTGTTTTCCCATTAGTCGCCCTTTCTTACCATCGTAATACTCCGGCCATTTATCTTCACATAAACGCGCTTGTGCAATTTCAATCGCCCTTTGGCCAAGATCTATTTTCTTAGTTTTCACAGATGCTGCTACTAACATCCACATTAAGACGGGCCAGCTTCCACCATTATGATATGACCAGGGTATATTTTTAGGGTCACATCCAGTGACAATTCTGTACTCTTCGTTTTCCAAAGCCGGAAAACTTATCTTCATTGGCATATCTCCTACCAAGTCTTCCCATCGTTCCTCAATGAGAGTCATAATCGCTTGTGACTGTTCAACAGAAGCGAGATCGGAAATGACAGCCATTAAGTTTCCTAGTGAAAAGAAGCGACTATCTAACTGCGATGGTCCAATATTACCACCTAAATAACCACCTTTTTTTGGCAGCCATTTGTCTAATTCATCGTAGGGAAGAGAATTTGCATATATATTGAAGAGATTGACAGCATCCTTGCCATACTCTTCACTTTTAAAGCGATAAATAGCATTTAAGCGATGAATATCTATCCAATAATGCTGGCGGATATGAGTACATAACAGAGGCAAGCGATGATCAATTGCTTCAACAATATCTTCATTGTCTCTACAAATGAGCAGTTCTCTTGCAGCACGTAATGCGGCATAAAATAGAACTTGAATTTCTAGAGGATGCCCAGAAATACCCATACGACGATCAATCATACAAGCACCATCTGGAACCAACAGCGTGGGATACATATCAAACCGAGTCGCCAGACAAAGTTCCATAATTAACCTGATACCTTGTTGGAATTCAGGTTGATGGGCTAAAGAAAAATCTTTTTTGGCAACTATATAAGCACGTAATAAAAGAAGCCACCACAAACAGGAGTCAACAGGTGTCACTCTGGCGATCGCGTGTTCACCAAAATCTGCTTCTAAATATTCCTGCCCTTGATCTAATACCACTTTAAAACTAGCTGGTATTAAACCTCTACCCGGTTTACAAGTATCCAATTGACATTCTTTCGGCTGTAACTTTAAGGTGACTTCTAGGAAATTGCGGACAATATCCGTTTTATCTTTAATCAGGAAAAGAAGAGCCGAAGAGACAAAATCTCTAACAAAGCACTGATCGTAGTTGAGTGCTTCTACCGAAACATCATAGGCTGCTAACGTCCCAACAGGATTCCCTTTGTAGTGGAGAATCGACTTTTCTAATGCTTCCCATGCCTGTTTTTCTATATCTCTAGTTTCTACCAATTTATCCAATTGCATTGCAACAGTAACTCCATGGAAATTGTCTTTTTCTGAGTGATTGAGATACGCCTTCGTTAGATGAATATTGCCTCTGTGATTTTCAGCCTAAATAAAGTATATTTACTCATTGACTTCTGCACAGTTATATTCATTAAAATATTCCTAAATCTTTTTAAAGTTTATGTAAAGTTTGCCAAGTAGATCCTTAAGTACTGTATATAGCAGTCCGCGCAGTTAGTGAAATTCTCTTATGTTTCTTTACAGGAGGGTTTAACTTCAGTCGGAGACGTTTCTCTTCTCATTCATCGGAGACACGGCGTGCGGTAGCCACAGGCTTACCGCTGTGCCTCTACATTCAAAAAATAATTTTCACGACTCCTCCTTTGGAGAGTGATAGCAATCCTTTTTGAGAAGTGAGACACTCGTGGCGGCATATTCTTAATTAGGACTTACGCACACTCTACGAATACAGGAGCGCTTTTGGTTTCCGCTTGATGTGAGTACCTTCGCTCAGGGGAAACCGATACCACTTACTTTCCGCAAAATGAAAAATTAACAAGGCTTGCATTACAGGCTTTCTTGCAATTCCAAATAGTAGCTTTATTTCTACGCCCCGTGTAGTAAGTATAAATCTTTTTTTGATTTTCCATCTTTAAATAAAGAGGTTCTGACTCCAATACTGCTCGGTTAACCCTAGAATATTTCCCCAACGAGAGCGATAAGTTAAGGGGCTTTATTCTTTAGCCACGAATCCTTTACGGATTGCTGTGTATAGTGTGTTCATTTAGACAGATTTTTCTGTTAAACTAGAGTTACATACTTTTGAAATAAAAAGCAAAAAATTACTTAAAAAATATAACTTATTTTTAAGTAAAATTACTATATATTGACGATGTTTGTTATTTCAAAAGTAAGTAGGTTGGCGCAAAAGAACCTAAGTATGTAAACAAATGTTGATCTGCGGTGAAATCTACTATGTACGGGCGGGTTGGACAAGATTGTTCGTTTGTACTGACGAGTTACATACATTAAACCCACGACACACTAACCATGCTTCAGCCCTAATATAAATTTGTGTTTATTCACGCCAACTTACTTACTATGTCCAAGAATTAAAGATAAATAGCTTTATAAAGCGAATATATTCTCTCTTGATAAAAAATAAAAATCAATGCTAAAAACCTCTCAAGTCGTTAGAACTTCATCAGTTGAACGCTTGCTCAACCTTTGGACATTGCGTTATACACTTGATTTATCTTCTGTATCTTTGGAGAATCTCTCTTCCTATAATTCTTTGCTGGAAGCAGCTTCACCAGAGGGTCGAGCTTTAACAGCTACTAAATTGAAAGATCATGTATTAGATATCAATTGCCAAATGGCGTGGATACAAACAAAGACTTTATACGCTTACATTCCAAATATTTTAGATTTGAAAGAGGCTAAGCGAATAACTCAATTTGCCTTTCGAGTTTATCGAAAAATACTGGAAATATACCAACAGCAGTCTTTAAATCCTGCTTCACTCACAGTAAAACCAGAGGCGAATTCTCTTTCTATGTTGTGGGGTATCCCAGCGATTGAGGAGTTAGCGTATGCGCTAGAACCTATATTAGTGGTATTTCAAGAGCAACACTTGTCATCCAAAGACTGGCGTGCTCTTGGCTTTATGACGACACAGTTGAACTTTTGCAACCAACTTATTCTTAAAAAGCTGACAATTGCTGAGAAGGTATTATTTACTCCCTACTTAAAATTTGTTGAAGAGCAAGTCGCTATACCTTGGCAAAGAGTTTGTGTTGCTGCTGGCAAGCACGATGTGGATTCTCCAACTTTAACGCTTGTAGAGCAAATGTTACCAGCTACTACGGATATTGCTCAAACAGCTTACAAACGACTTATTCAATTTTTTCCAAATCATCGTACCCGTAGAGGGGTATTGACAGAAGACGCTGTAGCAAGATCTTGCATTCGGGACTTAAGTATGTTCCAAGCCTACCTGTGGTTGTGTTTGTTAGAGGGGAGTATCACACCAGTAGAGCAGGAACTACTTCCTTTATGTGAGATGGTTGTCGAAGGTGTGGGAATCCAATGGGAAATGACAGAAAAATGGTGTCAATTATTGGTACATGAAGTGGAATGGCGTGTAAATTTGAGGCAAAAAGCCTTGTTGTTGCCTTACACTCAAGGAATGCTACAGGTATTTATCAACGAGCGATCGCGTTTAGGTTTTCAACAACAAGCTGTTGGAAACGCTGTCTGATTTGGTGTTTCTGCAAGTGCGAATACTTTTTGTGCTCCCCCGTCATGCAACTCCCACGCTCCGATTTCCTGAATTTACAAGTCTTATGTTTAAAAAATCAATGTAGAGGCGCGCTTTGGAAGCGTCTTTACATCGCGTATAGCACTCAACTGAGAAGCGCTCTAATTTTACTTACTACAAAAAAAACCGTGGAAGCTCAGTTGAGTCCACGGTTATCAGTGTAGTGTGAGGAGAGTTAATTTAGTTTCATCATAAACCGATCCCATGATGAATATGGTGTCGTAACAGTTTTTGTAACCGGATAACTTTAAAGGCATATAAGTGCTTAGTGTTACTCTGCCTCTCTCAATCTCCCCTTTACACCAAAGCACCACCACAACTAGAACCACAGCCTGCAGTACAACCGTAGCAATAAGCAGCCGTTTGGATCTCGCCTATCAAGTCTAAATGATCGGCAGCTATCAACTTGGCGACTGTCAGGTTTTCCCCGTTACGAGTTTTCGCTGGCAAATTCATCATCTGGTTGAAGTCGCAATCATACACTAGCCCTAGATAATCAACGGAAAGTTGATCACGACACATTAATTGTTCAACGGTACCAGGATTGAAATGCGACTCTAAAAACTGTAGATACGGAGTATACAATTTCTTCCGTTCTAATTGCATTTTAGTTCTACCAACTGGTATGTTGGTGATCGTGAAGAGATTATTAAACACAATACCGAAATGTGCTTGCAAGAATGTTTTGTAATCTTGTTCTAGCTGACTTTGCTGTGGTGTCAGGGAAAATTTTTCACTTGTGGGTAATTGTGGGTTATATACCAAATCTATAATTAAATCAGATTCTTTTCCATAACCAAGATGATTAAGCCATTGCAGCGCTTTAATTGAACTATCAAAGACACCAGTGCCGCGCATTTTATCAACATTGTCTGCCAGGTAACAGGGCAAAGACGCAACAATCCGGACTTTGTTTCTGGCAAAATATTCTGGCAAATCACCAAAGCCATCGACAAAATAAATAGTTAAATTAGATCTGACAATGACTTGTTTACCAGTTGCAATTGCTGCTTCTACCAATGGCTTAAAGCCGTAATTCATTTCTGGTGCACCGCCAGTCAAATCAACAATCTGAATTTGCGGAAATTTGTCAATTAACTCAATCAACTGTTGGCAAATTTCTGGGGAAAGTTCCTCTGTACGTTTTGGCGAGGCTTCTACATGGCAATGAGAACAGGAAAGATTGCAACGCTTACCCAAGTTAACTTGCAAAACGCTGATTCCCTTTTTGGTTAAAGGTGAATTTAGCTTTTGCCGAAAAGGTGCGATCGCTGTTTGAATCATGCTTGCTTCCTAATGTAAAGACGCGTCCAAAGCGCGTCTCTACAATGTTAACAACAACCGCCACCGTCATAGTGCCATGTAGAATCGGTAATAATTATTTTTTCTGGCATGAAGGCGGCAAGGTTAGCAGCGGTTTTATCGCAGACTGCAGCGGGAATTCCTTGTTGAAGAATATGCCCCGCGTTATCGTCAAAGAACGATTCGGCTCCAGCGTAAATTGCTGTTTTTCCGGTAAAAACACAAGCACCATCGTCGGGAATAGGAACTTTAAAAGCTACGGAATCCAGACTTTCGAGAAGTAGATGCTCTTGGAGATTGTAAGTGTGGGAGTCTAGCAGACGGTAGGGGCGACGAGTGCGAATTTCTACTTGACCAAAGCCAGCATTTATAATACGTTCAACGTAGTCTTCATATGTGAGCGCACCTGATAAGCACATCGCACGCAATCGCTCATCTTGTCGTAAGTGTTGGGGAACTCTCCGAGTTGCGATGGGATCGCTCATCTGCAAGCGTCCCCTAGGTTTCAAAACTCGATATGCTTCTTGTAAAGCGCGGGTTAAATCTTCGGGTTCAAAGATGTTGAAGAGACAATTTTGGGCGACGACATCAACAGAAGCATCAGCGATCGGTAAATTAAAAGCGTCACCTTCCCGAATTTCCACAAAACTGGTGTCAAACCAAGGGTTTTCTTTGGCAGCAATTTCCAAGTTACGTGCAGCTGCCTCCCGCATCTCGCTCACTGGATCGACGGCAATGACAGCACCGGGGCGGCGAGAAAAATAAGAGAACTGTAAAGCTTCCAAGCCACCACCGATACCAACATACAGCACGGTGGGTTCGTTAGCCAGTTCGGTAGGATGAACTGTAGTACCGCAACCGTAGTTCATTTGCTGCATTTCTAAGGAAATTTTTAATCCTGGCAGTTGTAAGGGTGTGCTTTGTACACAACAAAGTCCTACTTGTGGTGTTTGGGCAACTTCGCTGTAAAATTGCGCAGCTGTTTCAAGGTAAGTCATACGATTTAAGATTGGGTGCACCTGTATAAGTACTATTCCTTCAGTATCGCAGCATGGCTGAACAAAAGGTTATTCTCGCAGTACGTAGCCAACACTACGTACTGTTTGAAGCAGGCGCTTTTCATTGTTTGCTTCGAGTTTCAGGCGTAAGTAGCGAATATAAACTTCAATAATGTTAGAATCGCCCATGAAGTCGTAACCCCATACTTCTTCTAAAATGCGATCGCGTGTCAGAACCTGTCGCGGATGAGCGAGCAAATATTCCAGTAAATCAAACTCTTTGGCTGTTAACTCAATTAAGCGCGTTCCCCGATACACTTCTCGCGTGCGTCGATTGAGACTCAAATCTTCAAATCGCAACAAATCCGCGTCAACTTCCTGAGTTGTGCGTAAGTGTACCCGAACTCTTGCTAATAATTCCTCAACGCTGAAGGGTTTGACGACATAATCATTAGCACCCGCGTCTAAACCAGCGACGCGATCACTGACTTCATCCTTTGCTGTTAATAATATAATTGGTACGCGATCGCCGGTACTTCGCAAGCGACGGCAAATTTCCAACCCTGACAACCCAGGTAGCATCCAATCTAAAATCAATAAGTCCGGATGGGACTCGCGTGCGGTTGTGAGTCCGGTTAAACCATCGTTTGCTACACTGACTTTATAGCCTTCATAACTCAGTTCTAATTCGACAAATCGGGCTAGTTTAACTTCATCTTCAACCAGTAAAATATGCGCTGTCATGACTATTTATTCTGCTTAATTGTTTGACTTTAAGTAAGCATTCAGCACTTCTATATCAGCTATGAAATCTATTTTATAAATTTTCACTCTTTCTACCTAAGTTTTACTACTTAACAGAAACTAATTAAACTTAGCACTTTTATAACCATTTAGTATAGAAGCCATCAGCACCAATGCCTTTGGCAGAAGGAGTGTTCTTTCTCTAAAACGAGAAACCTCTGAGGCGCTCTCCAAAGAAGAGCGCTAACCGCTGATAGCTAAATACTTAACTATAACAGAGTATCAGTAACGTTTATTTACACTTCTTTATTATTGTTATATTTATTGTATTATACACACATAAAGCGAAATACTGATGAGAATTATTGCAGCTTTGTACTAGTTAATTTAATGACAGAGGTCATGAAGGGTATTGGTATGAAATCAATGATTTTTTTCTACCGAGGAGTATTGTATGTCCTTGAAATCTAGTGATTGGCAGCGAGAAAGACGCACGCTAGAAGTTTTATCTTCTCTCAGTCACCGTAAGGGCGAACTTAGAGGTTATCTACGAGAAATTACTTTGGGTGTGTGTGAATTGCTTAGCTTAGATTGGTCGGTTGTCACTTTATGCCAAGATGGTTTTGAAAAAGTATTAGCTAGTAGTATAGACTTGGGCGATGGCAACGAACAAGTTTATTCATTGCATGGTAGTTTAACTGGTATGGTGATGGAGACCAAGCAAAGCCTAGTCGTACAGAATTCTAAAACCTGTAGTGAGTCTGGCAAAGTACCAGAAGGATATCAAGCTTATTTAGGAGTGCCTCTACGCACTCTTGAGGGTGAAGTGATTGGAACGATTTGTTCTTTTCATAAACAACCACGCTCCTTTACTCAGGAAGAAGTTGGCATTGCTGAGTTGTTTGCTGAACGAGCCGCAACAGCCATTGACAATTATTTTCTTTACCAACAACAACTGCAATTTAATCAAACACTAGAAGCAGAGGTGGCACGTAGAACAGAAGAATTACGGATAGCACAATCTCAACTTGTTGAACAAGAACGTTTGGCAGCGATTGGTGAATTTGCTGCCAGTATTATCCACGAAATTCGCAACCCATTTACAACTATGAAAATGGGGTTAAACTTTGTTCAAAAACTTGATTTATCTGTATCGGCTAAAGAGAGAGTATCTTTGGCAATGGATGAAGCTAGACGTTTAGAGAAATTGTTAAAAGAAATATTACTTTATGCCAAACCTCAAACCTTTCAGCTAGATAAAGTTGATGTCAAGAAATTGATGATCGAAATCCTACCGTTGCTACAAAATATGCCAGAAGCTTTAGAACGGCAGATTGAATTTTATCCAGAAATTCCTACAGTTGAGATCTGGGGCGATCAGGATAAATTAAAACAAGTTTTGATTAATATTGTGCGGAATGCTTGTGAAGCAATTGCAGAGGGAGATACTGTCAAGTTACAACTTTCTCGTCACGTCACTCTCAATAAAGTCTGCATTCATATTCACAATGGTGGCAAACCAATTCCTCCAGAAATGTTACCCAATCTCACCCAGCCATTTTTCTCTACCAAATCATCTGGAACTGGGCTGGGACTCGCTATCGTAAAACGTATTTTAGAGACTCACGGTGGAGATTTGTTAATTCAATCAAATTCTGTAGAAGGTACCACGATGAGTGTACAGTTACCTATAGCTACTTAAGGGTAAAATCTCATCAAAAGAAGCGATCGCTCTTGCTGCATATTATCAGTCCTGAGATTCTCTACTACTACTTCTTCTACCTTCTATGCGGTAGCCACAGGCTTGCCGCTCCGCTTCTTCATTTCCGAAAAATTAAATCTGATGACTGTTAACAATAGACTGTTACGTCTTCACCGCATTCATCTGCAAGATAACACAAGGCTTTAAAACGCAGACTAACAATTTCCTCGTAAAGAGGATTCAACTTACACATTGGTGGAATGTGAAATAGCTGGCGACCAAAAAGTTTAATATCTCGTTCAAAAGGGCATTGTGCGGGGATTGCTTTGCATAACCAATGAGCTAATTTAGCATTATGAATTTTTATCGAGTCTAACCACTGACGGACTGGTTGAAGTATGTCATTTCGTACCGGCATTTGACTAAAGCTTGTCATGACTGTTTACCTCATGATTTCAAATTTCAAGTTTGGACTGTTGTATGTCGGATTTGAACTCTTTACTATATCTATATAGGCTTGGTTCGCTCCGCTTATGCAGTTGTTGTCTGTTCCTTTTTTTCTGGAACACACCTAACTACAAACTCAAGACTCCATATTCCGGACGATGTTCCGTGTATTTTTGCAGACTATCAAATGGTTGAAATTTATTGAGTTTTACCTATGTCTACAGCTTTCTTCTCATAGCTAAATGCTTTATATCTGTCGAATATTACGCGCAGTTAGACTGGATTTGCCTTGAACTGCCTCAAACCTCACAAGTGTACCTGGTTGAATAGTGCGATAACCTTCGCCTGGAATGGCCGTAAAGTTGAAAAATACCTGCTCCCCCGCATCTGTAGTGACGATGCCGTTACCAGTTTGCGAGTCAAAGAAGCTAACTACACCTTGTAAAACTGGAAGTCCGTTCGCACCCTGTGTTGGTGTACCCTGCGTCCATTCCTGTTGGGGAATGCGTACTTGACGTACCTCTGGGGTGTTATACGACTCATAGCGGTAATTGGATAAGTTTTCCATAATCGCCCGCAAATCAAGTCGCAATTCCTCAAGTGTCGGTCGTCCAATAAAGAACCAACCTTTATATATCTTAACAATTTTTAAATCAGGTTGCAATACAAATGTATAAGGTTGTGCACAATAAGCGTATTCACCTTCCGTTTCGTCAAGGATGTTGATTTGCTTGATAACATTGCGCCCTTCATCTGATAAAAAAGTCCATTGCGCCCCCAAACCAGCGCGAAATGCAGCTTGTACAATCGGTGACTCTACGCTCACACAGACTAACTGGCAATAGTTCACATTCAACTCATCCTGAAACTGCACGAATTGGCGCATTTGCTGTTGATCCCGAGGACAGAAAAAGCCTCGGTAAAATACCAAAATCAGCGGATAGCCATCCAAAAATCCCAACTTTTCGTCCAGTAAACCGGGTTTAGTGAATTGA
This sequence comes from uncultured Scytonema sp., assembly GCA_937873135.1. Taxonomy (GTDB): domain Bacteria; phylum Cyanobacteriota; class Cyanobacteriia; order Cyanobacteriales; family Nostocaceae; genus Rhizonema. Next base: position 9,914 of record CALMVQ010000218.1, read on the forward strand.
GATAGTTGCACTATGTCGTTGCGATGGTTCGGTAATTGGAAATCGGGAAAGTGATCCCCTAAGCGCAGATTAATCGTCATGAGTTTGTCTTGCCAGTCAATCTATAAGCTACTACACCAATTTTCCGGTAAATTAACCACAGCATTCTGAGTTTTAACTAAGAAATAGCTGCGACTAGATGAGATTTTGTCTTGAGATAGCAGAAGGCAATCGCTGTACTTTCTCAGCTGGGCTTGGGTGAGATTACTAGGGTACACTTTACTCATTTGACCCTCTCAGTGCTGTATTCTTTCTTTTTACAGCTTATACTGAGTGGGCTTTTTTACTACTTAGCCGACTTTTCAAACACCCTCTAAGTATTAATCTTTAAAAAAGATGGTTATTGCTTGATGAATTGTACTTTAAACTAAAAGTAAGCTATCCAAACAGAAGTCATCAATGCAGTTAAAGTAGCAATTACATAACACGTAAATAGTCAATTGCGTAATAGTCTTTATACCATTTTATTATGAAACTACACATAATGAATTGAGCCAAAGCCTTGATAGATAAGGATTGTTTCTATGCAGCTTTACATAAAATTGGTATTAGAGGACATGAATTAAGCCTAATCATTATGAATGATAATTTGAGGAGAAATCTTGTTCTAGCGGCTTTTTTTAAATAGTCTCTTTTTTAACATGAATAAACACTTGAGTATATTTAGCACTGACATTCTCTTCATCAGTTATCGTCATCATTGCTGATGTTAATCCTTATTGAGGACAGGAAGATGAAATGAATAAAGTAAATTTTCACTAAAAACTTAGTAAAAACTTAATTAAGAAATGAAAAAGTTAATCTCTACCCTAGCTGCCGGTTGTTTAGTTGCCTTAGCCACCACCCCGGCAAAGGCTCAGTTGCCAGGAACAGGCTCCGTCCCTAGCAGTGGAAATTCTTCAATACTCTCAACAGGCTCCGTC
>CALMVQ010000218.1:10975-63299 GCA_937873135.1 uncultured Scytonema sp.
GAAATTCTTCAATACTCTCAACAGGCTCCGTCCCTAGCAGTGGAAATTCTTCAATACTCTCAACAGGCTCCGTCCCTAGCAGTGGAAATTCTTCAATACTCTCAACAGGCTCTGTTCCTAGCAGTGGAAATTCTTCAATACTCTCAACAGGTGCTACAAGCACCACTGACATTGCGAATATATTAAGTAACCAAAGAATACCAACCATTCTAACAACTAGCGAAGCCAAGGCTGAAGTTAAAATAGGGCCAAACGGTATTGATGTTGATGCAAACGCCAGCTCGGGAGTGCAAGTTGGTGATTTGATCAAGCTTAATACCTGTTCAAACGCTCATGTCACTGTCGGTAGTTCTAATGCAAGTCCTTTTGCTAGTTGCTCTCACCAAGTCAAAGCTCGAAAGGTTCCTGAATCTAGCACTATCTTTGGTTTGACTTTGCTGGGAGCATTCTTAATTTTTAGCCGTCGCAAAAGTTTTTCAGTCACAAAGGCTGAAATAATCAGACAGTTAAAAATAGCTTAAAATATAGTCTACGTATAGATTGATTTTTTTGAGTGCGTGTGTAGAACTTGGAGGGCAGAAACTTTGCCATCGCATTTCTATAAACCTTATTACCAAATCTTTCGACATCTAAATATTAAATTCATCCAAGTGTTCCGCTACAGATTGATACAGGTTGATGATGTGACTGTCAGCCAAACTGTAATAGACGTTTCTACCTTCTCGGCGATAGCTGACTAAACGCAAGGCTTTCAATAATCGTAGTTGATGGCAAACTGCAGACTCACTCATTTTTGTAACTGCCGCTAGATCGCAAACACACAATTCCTGAGAAACCAACACTGATAGTAGGCGTAGGCGATTTGGATCTGCCAGCACCCCAAAAACTTCTGCCATTTGCTGTGCCTTGCTTATTGGCAGGATTTGTGCTTGAGTTGAGCGTACATGCTCTAAATGTACTAAATGAGTGTCACAAGTAGGCGTACTAGCATTTTGCAGGTGGTTTGAGTCTGGCTTTTCCTCGATCTTATTCATGGTGTTTTGTTTGAGCAATGGTTATCAATATCAATATTAACTAAATATAAGAATTCTTGTACAACTGAATAGTTGCTCAAATATCGCAATTTCCGCTTTCACTTGGTTTAGAAGCTGTAGATGTCGGCGCTACATTTTTCCTAGACAAAAATAGAGTTTTAAGCTTTTTGTCTGTATCGAAAGCTACAAAATTATATGCGCTTACCCTGATAACCAAGACAGTGGAAAATACAATTCCGGCTGCTAATGCGTTCTCTATGTCTATGGAGTTGATCAATTCTTTTTAAAACCAAGATTAAGCAGGCAAAATAACAGTAAAAACACTTCCTTCGCCCAATTTTGATCGCACTGTTACACTACCACCCATTGCCTCAACAAGAGTCTTGACAATCGATAACCCCAAACCACTACCCCCAGTGGAACGATTTCGAGCTTCATCTACACGATAAAATCGCTCAAAAATACGTGATTGATGTTGTAAGGGAATGCCATAACCTTTATCAAAAACTTGAATAATTCCCTCTTCGCCTTGCTGACTTAATTTCAAGCTTATAGATGTACCAGGCTCAGAATATTTGATAGCATTGTCAATCAAGTTTAGCAATACCTGTTTCAGGCGAATGTAGTCTGCTTTTACTTGAATTGGGTAAGTAGAAGACTCAATTGTAATTGTGCGATCGCTATCTTGTCCTGCCATTTCCACGACTTCGGCTACTAAATCATTCAAACTACACGATTGTATATTAAAGTACAAATAACCACTATCTGCTCTAGCAACATCAAGTAAATCTTGTAAGAGACGAACAGTACGTTCCGCTTCAGAAGCAGCAGTTTCCAAAGCTTCTCTTTGTACTTCTGTTAAAAGATGCTGCCGACGCAAAATACTTTGCAAATAACCATGTATGATTGTGAGTGGCGTGCGTAACTCGTGAGAAACATTGCTAAAAAACTGTCGCTCTTTCTCCCAAGATTGGGATAGGCGAGATAACATCGTGTTTAAGGTTTGAGCTAATTCTCTGACTTCGCTAGGTGCATTATCAAGATACAGCCGCGCTTGCCCTAAATCTTCTGCAGAAATGACTTCTGTCATTTGACTTATCTGACGTAGAGGGCGCAAAGAGCGCTGGATATAAAATGTAATCGCGACCACCATCACGATAATTACCAAAATGCTGGCAGTACGCAATCTCCAAACCATTGCCAAAAACATCGTCTGATCACGGGTAACATCCTGCACCAGTACAAGTTGCCCCAGGAGATTCCCTTGTACCTGTAAGGAAAGTCCACATAAAACAAAGTAATGTTGGTTAATTTCATAAATTTGGGGTTTAATTGGCATCTCTGTGAGAGAGATGAGCTGATTTATTGTAGAATTAGGGAGTCGATGCAAATTATTCGAGCTAGCTATGATTTTTTGATTTGGATTTTTCACCCATAGCACCATCTTAGTATTGGACAAATTATTGATGGCGTTTTTCAGTGCGGCTTCAGGCGGTAAAATCTCGCTGTAAACTTCTACATCACGTGGTAAACGTGTGGAAATCTCTTCAAGATTGTGCTTGTGACTATCGATTAAGAATTGCTGCATTGTCCAATTAGTCCAGATAGCAAGACTACCTAATCCTAAAATGGAAACTGCAGCAACACCAATCGTTAAGCGAGCACGTAAGGAAAAGAGGTCGATTTTCCGAAGGATATTGCTGAGTTGATTCACTTTGATGGTTGAGGTGGTGTAGGACAAGTTTTATTGACAAAATTGCACTTATAAATATAAGGTTTCTGCCAACTAAGGGGAATTTCCAGCAAATCTCTCGGTCCTGTCAGCCCTTGTCCAATAAATAGCAATAGGGCAATACAGTTTAAAACTGTATGAACGATGCGCCAGCGATTTGATCTATCCTTATAAATATCTTCAACAATCGCTAATGAAAAAACCATCAGTAATGCAGCAGTAATACCAATATAGTAATGAGACCAATACCACTCTTTAGTCAGGCGATATACTCCATCCTGGCAACCGAGAATCACTAAACCGGCCCCAGTTAAAGTAGCAAATATTCCCCGCCACATCCGCTGTCTCCCTCGGTAAAGTAATACTAAAGAGGCAATAGTTGCAGCTAAAATTAATAAAATAAAAATAACTTGGAAAGGATTTTTATTCCATACCTGCTTATTAATAATATGCTCCCCAATTGGATAAGATAACCCGATTAAAGTTAATCCCACAACTGCACCAGTCAGCCAGTAACCCAATTTTCGATGTTCTGTACCTACAACAGGAGGGATTTTACTCTTGCCGCCATCTGAGGTTTGCAAGCGTCGCTGGCGAGTACTCCAAGCAAAATTCACCACGATTCCAATTAAGGGAAAGACGAAAAAGACAGCGATCGCAGGATGAGCAAGAGCGAGAAAATCTGTAAGTTCCATAAAAGACCTTTTACACAAGTTTGGTAAGTGACATGGAAAAGGGTAATAGGAACTTAGAGAACAATTACCTATCACCCATTACCAAAACAGCATATATATGTGGCAAGTGGCAACCAAAATTCACTTCATGGTCAACTGCTGATTGCTGAATGCTTACAAAGCTTAAATCAAAAGATTAACTGCTTAAAGGAGCGTAGCCAAAAGTCGCATTGAACTGTTTACACCAAATTGCCACGGATTTATAGTTAGCCACATTCACTTTGTCCGGAATGGCATAGCGTTGAGTACCACTGATCTTTTTCAAGGGAGCAAGAATGTAATAATCGGCTTTTTTAAGCCCACCTTTTGGAGGTGCATCTGTTTTATACATAATCACATGGAGATCAGGACCTTTTGCGGATTGAAAATCTTGACTTAGTACTAAGTAACGTTTGCCATTTTCGGTAACAATACTGACTGTTCCCTGAGTTGGGTGTTCTCCAGCCTGAAAGGTTCCTGTAGGGGTACTTGCAGGAGCACTTGCAGGAGCACTTGCCTGTGCAACAATATCACTTCCAGTGGATGCAGGCTTTTGTGCAACAACTTCTTTAATAGAACCTACCGTTAATAAAGTAGCGAAACCTAAAACAGCTATATGCTTAAACTTCATGACATTTATGTTCTCAATTAACTCCTCTCAACTCAATTTAAAGCTTCCTACCAGTCACAACATTAATTTAGGCTGAGAAGTTGTTAAAGATTACTACTACTTTTTCGGAAATTTTTAATCAAATTTTAATAGAACGCCTTACAGTGTGTCTTAAACCGATCAAAGAATTCTCTGTTTGAGCGAGAGGTAGGTAATATGGAGGGCTGGGGAGGAATCGGGTAGCACGCCAAGATGACTTGACCATGTACCTTCATATTTCTTCGCTTTAAAAGGTCAAAGCAAGGAGCTATATAGAAGTTGGAGGGTTTCCAAGACGAATGTGCTCCTTCGCTCTTCCTTTCACCGACACTGCACCCTACGCCGCACTCATTAAAAAAGCTTGAATAGCAGCAATTTTGTAGACAAGGGAGCGGTGAGCAGCGCGAATGATGGCTTAGCCCGCTAGAGACGGCGACTGCGATCTTCTCCCAAAGCGAGACGCTGCCTTGAACGACGTACCCCTCCTCTCTAAGCAAGCGTGACAAGTAGCGGACGCACCAGTTGGAGCATCAGGGCTTCGGTGCAGGGTATGGTAGCTTTATTTCCGTGCCTCTTGTACTAGTACTCTAGGGCGTAAATAGAGCAACCATTTAAAATCCCTAAAAAGCATATTCCATAATACTTTTGACTTTTGACTTTTGACTTTTGACTTTCAAGGGAGCGGTACTAGCAACTTACGTTTTTAGTGTTTTGCTAATTTTAATAACGAGTAATACTCGTCTTGATAAATAATGTATGTTTTAGACTTATACTTTTTTTCTATTTCCTTTTGGAATTTTTTTGAAGGATTAAGTATAAATATATTATTATAACCTTGAGGAATTTTATTAATTTTGTCTGTTCTTAATAAGAGAAATCGTACTTTTGGCTGTAAAAGATAGCTTAGAGAAAAAATGTTTCCATAATTAATCCCAAAAGCATTACTTATCAAAAGTGGGCGAGAAGCTTGATTAATAATTTTTGCAACTTGTGGATTTCCATAACTAACGATATTACTCCACCAAGTTTGTGCTTGAGAAATCACACCATAAGAAACTACGCCCCCGGCAATTATCGCTGCCAATATTGTTTGCCAAATTTTGCGTCGTGATAAAATACCGTTATAAAGCTGAGTTGCTAGAGTGTAAGCGACAGCAAGTTGAATTCCTAAATAAGAAGGTATTAAATACTGAGCCGAAATTGACCAGACTCCCCCAAAAATAAAATCTTGTAGTATGAGAGGTATTGCAGGCAACACAATAAGTGTCACAAGAAATAACCAAACTTTTGGATGCGTTGTCCGGTACAAAAAATAAATTGAATATCCTATAAAAATCAAAATAGTCGGTGTAATTAAATAGTTTAAATTATTATCAATTCCCAAGTTCAAATCAACAAAAATTCGACTTATTTGCAGCAGCCTAGATTGAATTAACCGTAACAAAGGGATCTTCATCGTTGTCCAAGCTGTGGAAGCTCGGAATTGCTTAAAGTTAGCTATAACAACGAAAATCCAAGGTATGAAAACTAAAAACGCCACAGACAATGCAATCAAATAAGATTTTAGTGTTTTAGTCCAGCCAAATCTTGAAATTGCAAGTACATAAATTCCATGAGCAATTGCGACAAATCCACTTAACAAAGATGTATAGAATCCGAACACTAAAGTAGTTGTATAAATTCCCCAAGTATAAATGTGGTCTCGTTCTGACTGATGTTTTGATTCGAGTCGCATAGCTCGTAGCAGTGAGGCGCTACATAGTAATATAGTGACTACCCACAAAATGTATTCTCGTGCTTCTTGGGCATAGATCAGCTGAATTGGAGAGATAGCTATAAGTGCGATTATCAGGTAAGGTACAGATAATGGCACTTTAAATAATTCTCGGCACAGCCAATAAACACAGGGAAAAACTAGTAAGCTGATCAACACCGACAAACTTCTGATTGCCGTGACTGAGTTGCCAAAAATTTGTACCCAGAATCGGGCTACTACATAATAAAGCGGTGGATGTTGTGGATCTTCTTTTGCCAAAGACTTTATTGTGTCACCAAAACCTTTTTCTAAATTGGGGTGCTGAAACTTGGCAAATTCTTCTTTTGTAATGACATGACCGTTAAAGATTTGCTGCTTGACTTCGACGGCTGTGTAACCAGAAATCCGCAACAATGTATAAGTTTCATCATGCCAGTAAACTTTGTTATCTAGACTAAAGAAGCGAAAAAATACACCCAGCACCAACAGCACCACAATTAAAAACCGCAACCAATTCGGAGCAAGTATAAGATGCCGCATAACCGGATTTCTTAAGAAGTTGAAGAAAACTACTCAATCAGAGCGATCACAAGATATCTTGTAGAAATCACTCATTCTTAGAAAAGAATAGCTAACACAACAGCATAGCTTAAAAAAGTAAAAAGTAAAAAGAGAATCCCTATAAATAAATGCACGTTCTCTTTAATCAGGAAGCTAAGTTTAATTGCACTACGTGTCAAGGGAACAAATATTATTAATTATTCCATGACGAAGGTCGTTCCGCTTCATAGCGATTTTGTTCTTCTTTCTTTTACCTTTTAACTTTTAACTTTTGCCTTGTTTGGTGAAGCACTCTCGCTTAGCTACTCCCACCTGAGAAGGTTTGTGATCGGCGCTTGGTAGAGTGTAGTGGGTTATTTATGAGTGTCCTGAGATTTTCATTACCAGAATCTTTAGAGCCACTTCTTCCGAAACGGGCATTACCGATAAACGATGTCCCTGTCTAACCACCATTAGTTCCTCTGGGGTAAACTTCTCTTTAAGTGTTGACAGTAAGATAGTATGAGGGAAAGTTTCGACAAATTCGACGACTACTGTTTGCCAACGAGGAGATTCGGGAGTTGATTTAGAGTCGTAGTATTGACTATTAGGGTCAAACTGGGACTGATCAACAATACCTGTTTTCAGGACACGCATTAACCCGACAATACCAGGAGGATTGGTGTTGGAGTGATAGAAAAAAGCTAAATCTCCTACCTGCATTTGACGGAGAAAATTGCGAGCTTGATAATTGCGAACGCCGTCCCAGATCGTCTCGCACTGCTGTTGCAACTCAGCAATGCTATAGACTTCTGGTTCTGATTTCATTAACCAATAATTCATCGAGTCATGACGGCGATCGCACCTTTAAACACAAAGTACAAACGTATGCGACCTGCGGTAAAAGCTATCATGTATATACCTCAATCAATTGGCTTGATGATTACTACTATACCTAACCCTGGTTCCTGCCCACTGTAGCTTCTCTCGCAGGGTCTGATAATACGAATTGTTTTCCCGCAAAATGATAAACTTTGCCCGACAATCAGCCATCCGCACATCAACACGGTGTGCGGGCCAAATCGATGTGGCTAATACTCCATCTGTCCATAGCTTGGTACTCAAATCATAATCTCCCAAAGGCCAGATGCTGAGAACGGAACCTGGAGGTAAGACAATAGGACGACTTGAAAGACTCATCGGACAGATAGGAGTGATGGTAATGGCTTCCATACCATCGTGAATAATTGGACCGTTAGCAGAAACAGTATAACCCGTTGAACCCGTAGGTGTAGCAATAATTAATCCATCTCCTACGTATTGATCTACGACCTCACCGTCAATTTCCATCTCTAAAATTGAGGTAATCATGCGGTCAGCGGAAGCGGGTTTGACACACATTTCATTCAAAGCGAGATAGCGATCGCTCACTGGTTCTAAATTTGTGCTGTGACCCTCATGCACTGCGGCTTGCAACATCATCCGCCTTTGGATAGCATATCTATCCTCATTCAGACGATCCCAGACTCGTTCCGTATCCTGAAACTCTTCAACTGACTCACTTAAAAACCCCAGATGACCTCCCACATTTACCCCTAAAATGGGAATGCCAGCTGGAGCTAAATGTCTGGCACCAGTTAAAACAGTACCGTCCCCACCCAGCACCAAAGCCATATCTATGGGTTGTACTGCGGAGGCTAAAAACACCGGATAAGGGTTATCTTTTGGTCCACTTGGTCCCATTAACACCTGGCATTGACGATGTTCTAGTTGCTTAGCACAGATTTCTGCCCAGCGTTTACTTTGGGCGTCTCGCGCTTTATAAGCAATAATGACATGCTTTAGTTCCACAGAACTACCACTTGAGGAGATTAAATTGTTCCATATCAACCGTATCACGATTGCGATATATCGCTAGCACAATCGCTAAACCTACCGCCGCCTCAGCTGCCGCTACAGTTATCACAAAAACAGTGAAAACCTGACCCTTAATCATCACTGAGTCTAGGTAGTTAGAAAAAGCCATCAAATTTAGGTTGACTGCATTGAGCAGCAACTCAATCGACATCAATACTCGCACGGCATTGCGGCTGGTAATCAAGCCATAAATCCCGATACAAAATAAAGCTGCTGCTAGTAATAAAAAGTACTGAATTTGCATGATTACTTAGTTTTGGGGTGCTAGTTGTTGGTCGTTAATTGTTAGTTGTTGGTTGTGAGTTGATAGTTGTTGGTTTAATTTGCGACTAACCACTCACTATTCACTCCTCGTTGTTGGTTGCATTTTCTACTACTTATTCATCACCAACCATTAACAACGAGTTGTCAATTGTATTTTCTATTAACTACTAACCACTGTCGGGGCGGGTTTGACAAGATTGTGCATTTTTCCTGACAAGTGACATAGATTAAACCCGCCCCTAGATTAACAACTGACGCTCATTACTGAATATTCCGGCTAGCATCGCCGACTGATGCCAGTTCTCTAGGACGCTCTGGCAAGGTTAAAGCAGGTTGGCGATTGTCTGGAGATATTATTTGCTCTGGTAAATACTCGCGACGCGCTAGAATGATCGCGCCTACCATGGATATTAACAACAAAATCGAAGCCAGTTCAAAAGGCAGTAAAAAGTCACTGAACAAATGCTGACCAATGACAACTATGGTGTCCTTAGTCGGAACTGCAGTAGAAATCGACCAAGGTGTTACCAAAACCATGGTACTCAGAAGTGCAAACAATCCCAAACTCACTATACCTGTAAGAGCTTTACGCACCCAAGCTGTCGGGAAGGGGACAAAATTCTGCTGCTTGTTCACCAACATAATGGCAAACAATATTAATACGTTGACCGCGCCAACATAAATGAGTAATTGTGCTGCTGCTACGAAATCAGCATTTAGCAGGAGATATAGTCCACCAATACTGATGAACACACCACCGAGCAAAAAGGCTGAATAGACAATACTGTCTAACAACACTACACCCAGTGCTGCCCCAATCATCATTACAGCTAGTATGCCAAATGAAACAACTTGTACTCCTTGGGCTAAATTCACTTTTTTGTCCTTTGGTTGGTTGTTGGTAGTCGATTGTTGATTGTTGATCGTTCTAGGCACAATCAACAATTAACAATTAACAACTAAAATTTACTTTTCCTGCTGCACAAGGTCTTCTGGGCGATTGCCAGCACGAGGTGCATCACTTGGCACACCGTGGGGGTCCATAACGCCTTTGGGTAGGTAAACCAGTTCGCGTAAGGGAGTTACCATTGGGTCATCTGTCACTTTATAAGGAAGACGACCCAGCGCTACGCTGTCATAATTCAATTCATGGCGATCGTAGGTGGAAAGTTCATACTCTTCTGTCATTGATAAACAGTTTGTAGGACAATATTCCACACAGTTACCGCAGAAGATACAGACTCCAAAGTCAATACTATAGTGGTTGAGCTTTTTCTTTTTACTGGCTTTGTCAAATGACCAATCCACTACAGGTAAGTTGATCGGGCAGACTCGAACACAGACTTCGCAGGCAATACACTTATCAAACTCAAAATGAATTCTACCCCGAAACCGCTCGCTTAGAATCAGTTTTTCGTATGGATACTGTACGGTGACTGGACGCCGTTGCATGTGGTCAAATGTAACAGCCAAACCTTGACCAATGTAGCGACCAGCTTGGACTGCTTCTTTAGCGTAATCACCAACTTGTTTGAGGAACTTTAGCATAGTATGTATTTCTACTCCTTTTGATGACAAACGGTTAGATTTTGGGAATGGGTCATTAGGAATTGCCAGATTTCGCTTTCCCCATTACCCATTCCTCATTACCCTCCAAAGGCGAAGGGGAAAGCGAGTTTCAGGGCTGCGGTTAAGAGTAAATTAACTAAAGCTACTGGCAGCAAGAACTTCCATCCTAAATCTAACAATTGGTCAATGCGAACGCGTGGTACTGTCCAACGCAACAGAATTGCTAAAAAGACTAGGAAGTAGGCTTTCAATAAAGTCATGGTAATTCCTAGTGAGGCGTCTACAATCTGCAACACGGGATTTGCTTCGCTGATTCCCAACCAGCTTGCTACTAGGCTAATGGGAATCGGAAAATCCCAGCCCCCAAGGTATAACACTGATACCATTAGTGCAGAAAGCACAAGGTTAACGTAGGAAGCCACGTAAAACAAACCAAATTTCATCCCCGAGTATTCAGTTTGATAACCTGCTACTATTTCTTCTTCCGCTTCTGGTAAGTCAAAGGGCATTCGTTCGCATTCGGCAAGGGCGGATATCCAGAAGATAATAAAACCGACTGGTTGCCGCCAAACGTTCCATCCCAAAATGCCGTAGCCGGATTGCTGATTGACAATATCAATAGTGCTGAGGCTGTTAGACATCATCACAACACCCATCACAGACAGTGCGAGAGGAATTTCATAGCTGATAGACTGCGCTGCAGCTCGCAAACCACCCAGTAGGGAATATTTGTTATTGGATGCGTAGCCTGCCATCAACAAGCCAATCGGTTGAATGCTCGACAAGGCAATCCACAAAAAGACTCCCATTCCTACATCTGTAATGACCAAATGCTGTCCAAAAGGCACAATCAAATAGGATACAAAAACTGGCAGCACAACGATTACAGGACCAAGGGTAAACAGCAAGCTGTCTGACTTTGCTGGTACCACATCTTCTTTAAAAACGAGTTTGAGACCATCTGCCACAGGAGCCAGCAAACCTGCCGGTCCAATGAATTCAGGACCAATCCGCTGCTGTGCTGCTGACGAAATCTTCCGTTCCAACCAAACACAGACTAGTACGCCTACCGTTGCGCCAATGAGCATCAGTGTCATCGGTAGTGGCATCCAAATTGCTTTGGCAATGTCAGCTGGCAATCCCAGTTCTATGAGGGATTTGATAAAAGTTCCTTGCAGGTCAATTCCTGAGTTCATGTTTGGGCCCTTGAAGTCATTGATGGAAAGTTAGCTAATAGCTGTTAGCTATTAGCTTTTGGTTATTAACTGTTAGCTTTTAGTTGTTAGTGGTAATTTTTTGACAATCCTATGGCGAGTGCGCCTCGCCTAGACATAGGAAAACGCCGCGTCATGTACGCTCTTCTCACCCACAACTCACAATCAACAATCAACGACCAAATACCAACTACTGTGTTAAGAACGTCAATTCACCTACCATTATCTTTGCCTAAGTTGAGCAAAATCTAAGATAAATGACACTTCCCATGCTTAGTATATCGTTGGTTGGTTTTTGCCTGACTTAAAAATGAGGCAGTGGGGAATTGAGAGTGATGCTCCTCAATTGCTCCCCTACTCCCCACTCTCCTTGTTCTACCGTTGGTCAATGGGTGTATAAGGAAAGTGTTGGCGACCGTTATAAACTTGGGTAGGACGAAAAATACGGTTTTCGGCGAGCTGTTCTTTCCAGTGAGCCAGCCAACCAGCGACACGAGCGATCGCAAATACTGGTGTAAACAAGTCTGTGGGAATTCCCAATTTTTTGTACACCAACCCCGAATAAAAGTCAACATTAGGATAAATCCCTTTGTGACCGAGTTTTTCCTCTACTATCCGCTCGAGCTCTTGGGCGATGTCATAGTATTTGTCGTGCCCAAACTTCGCAAAAAGCTGTTCTGCTAAGTTTTGCAAAATCGTGGCGCGTGGATCTTTCACCTTGTACACGCGATGCCCAAAACCCATAATCTTAGCTTTGGTTGCCAGACAATTCTCCACATACGGACGTACCTTTTCCATTGAACCAATGTCTTCCAACATCTGAATAACTTCTTCATTAGCTCCGCCATGCAGGGTTCCTCCCAAGGTTCCCACAGCGCTTGCAACCACTGCGTAGGGATCTGTCAGAGTGGAAGCCGTCACTCTAGCACTAAAGGTGGAAGCATTCATCGTATGTTCGGCATGAAGTATCAAGCAGACATCAATAATTCTCGCAGCTAGTGGATCTGGCTCGTGCTCACTCAGCATATACAAAAAGTTCGCGGCATAGTCCAAATCATCACGAGGACGTACTGGATCATTGCCTTTTCGCATTAACTGGAATGCTGCTACCATTGTTGGAATTGTTGCTAACAGCCGAACAACAGCATCCCGAATGTATATGGGGTTGTGCAAGTCTCGGCGTGAGTAGAATAAACCTAATGCCGCAGCAGAGGCTTGCAGGGCATCCATCGGGTGCCCGCTTTCGGGAAAGCACTTCATCATATCCCGAATGCGGTATTTGATCCGTCTGTGGTAGAGAATTTCATGTTCAAACTCTGCTAGTTCTTCTTTTTTGGGTAACTCACCCCAAATCAAAAGATAAGCAGTTTCTAGAAATGTACTTTTAGAAGCCAGATCTTCAATCCGGATGCCACGATATTCTAGTATTCCGTTTTGTCCATCAACATTGCTAATACTGGATTCGGCGGCGGGAATGCCCTCCAAACCAGGCTTGAATTCGCACACCATCATGGCAACACCATTTGCTTTTAGAAAAATTTGCTTTGGTAAATTTACCAGAAATCATCACCATAACAGCATCCGTTTTAACATCAATTCTTTCGCAAAGGGCGAAAACTGTTAAAGCAAGTACTTAGGTGGCGTCAACCAAAACATCTGACTGCGACCCAAGGGAGATCCTTCTTCTGGTAGTTTTAATCCAATCATACCCGCTTTTTTCAAGACTAGACCTGCTTTGGCTTGACCCCAAACAAGAATTTCTGCCCAATACCCCAAATCGGGCTCATGTCCCACCAGTGCGAGTTGGATTTGAGGCGAATATTTTCTTGGTTCTAACCAGTCTTTAACCCAACAGTGAATATCACCCTGAGGCGCAAGGTGCATACATTCCTCTATGTGAGAAACCAGTCCGCTTGCCACAAGGATTTCAGTCGTTTGACGGGCACGTACTAAGGGACTGGTAGCAATGAAATCAAACTGCAAACCCAACTTTCTCAGTTGCTGAGCAACTTTTTCGGTTTTTTGTCTTCCTTCTTTTGTCAGATGGCGTTGCTCGTCATCGATATCAGATCGCTTCTCTTCAGCTATTCCATGACGAATTAAATAAAGTTCCATTCAGAGTTGTTAGTTGTTAGTACTTAAAAAGTATCACTAACCACGATCTACTCTGACTCTATGGGGTTATCCTTAGGATTCACCAGTTTCAGCAGTTTCTGCTTGATTTGGGTATCGAAAACTTCCCATTTCATTTTCGCGTAAGCAGGATTTTCGTTACCTCCAGATAAGAAGCCTATAGGAATTTCAAATCCCCCTGCACTTGTCCTACCACCGCCAAAAAAGCGTCCACTTCTATCTTGTCCAAAGGCTTCTTTAATAAACTCATCAGGGTCAAGGGTAAGTTTACTGGTTCTTAAGGAGCCAATCGCCACTTCCAGTTCTTCATCTTCATCATGAACAATGCCATAAACCACGGCAGTGTGTACATTGTCTTCTGTTACAAGAAAATCTGCAGCTTGGGGGATAGCATCGCGATCATCGTATCGTAGGTAGCCAACGCCAGCTATAGAGAAGTTATTTTGCACAATCCGGTTTTTCAGCGATCGCTCGATCACGTCCATAACTCGTTTGGAGCGAGTTGCTTGTAATACCGCATTTAGCAGTTGGGAGTCGTAAAATCTGCTGAGATACGCTGCTGCCATGAAATCTTCTTCCTGCGCTTGCATCAACCTGTTTGTGTCTGAACGCAAGCCATGCATTAAGGCAGTGGCACATTTCACGTGCTGAGAAATACTGCTATCTAACGTCAATAAACCAGCCTGTAAATACTGAGTAAAAATCGTGGCTGTTGCTCGTGCAGAAGGACGAATGTCAACAAACTCTGAAGTGATCTCTCCCTGTAAATTGTGATGGTCAATCACCACCAATAGGGGAATTTTCGCTTCTTGCACCGCAGTGAGCAGGTTAGAAGTCGTTCCTTGGCTATCAATTAACACGAAACCATGATATGATGACAAATCTTTGCTTTTCAAAGTTTGCGTCGTCCAACGCTGGGCTGGTAGATTTGTCAGTCTTACCAAGGCAATATTTTCTTGATGGCTGAGAGCGCCAGCATAAATGATGTCACACTTGATATCATATTGCTGAGCAATTAATTGATAAGTCCAAGCACATGACAAAGCATCAGGATCAGGAAAATCTTGCAGGATAACGAGTTGACGCTCTTGTCGATGTCCTGACAACATCTGACGAAACTCTTCAGCTTTTTGATGTGCTAACAAATTAGAGCGTGGACCAAGAGAATTGCCATCACTCGTCAATCCTTGAGTATACTGCTTGGATGAATTGTCAACTAACTGTCTATCTACTTCAGCATCATCTGGAGTCTGATCTGTTGTTAAGGGCAAACTTTCAAACTGAGTCAGGGAAGGTTTAAATTGCATATTATAACTTTTTTAGAACTTTAAGGCTCCTGATATCCATCATTTGATTTTGGATGCTTATATTTATCCACCGTCTATATCCTTCGGCCTTAAATGCGCTGATTTTAGACTGATTTTCCAGACTAATCTGGGAACTTGTACTATGGAGGAATCATCTGTTAATCAAGTCAATGAGAGTAGATGTGTTAATTTTTTGCAGACGGTTTTTATCAAGATTGAGTTGAAAATCCGACTAAAATCGGAAAAGAGGCGAGAGTCTTAGACTTCACCTGAAAAGCACTCTGAATTTTGACTCCTTGCTTATGGTTTGTTCAACATATTAAGCGGTGCTTCACTTAAATTCTCATAGGAATTCCACTACACATTAAGATCTTCGCAAAAACAAATAGGTTTTGCACTATACCTTCCAGTGTATTTTTTGGTCAATACATTATTTAATAGTTATTTATTATGACTCACACCTTTATAGCCCAACGTTTACAATTAGTTGGGAAAAATTCCAGCACAGATGCTCTGCTGAAAGCGTCCTTCTATGTTAAACTGTCAAGGTCGGTCACGAGCCATGTTTGTACTTGCTAGTTGGTTAGCTGAATCAAAGTCCAATAACATACTTTTGCCATTCTTGATGCATCCCGCTTTTGAGGTGTTTGCTGACCTCAAAATAAAGACTGCTATAAGGTCGGCGCGGCGGATGCCGCAATAGCATGTGGGCTTCGTGAGGTGTGCGGCTTCCCTTTCTTACATTGCAACGCACGCAGGCTGTCACAATGTTTTCCCAACTATCGCCACCCCCGCGCGATCGCGGAATGACATGGTCTAGGGTTAGCTCGTCTCCTGTATAACTACAGTATTGACAAGTATGACCGTCACGGTGCAATATATTTCGACGAGTCAGAGGGATTTCCTTGTAAGGAACGCGCACATAGTGGCGTAACCGAATGACCGTGGGAAGCGGAAACTCTGTATAGAGTAGCTTGTTATTGAATTCAACACGCTCTGCCTTGCCTTTGATCAACAACACTACAGCTCGCCGCCAGCTAGTAATGTTGAGTGGTTCGTAAGAGGCATTCAGAACTAAAACCTTACCCATTGAAAAAGGCTCAAGGTATTAATTTTACATATATTAACACATAAATGGACATGAGCAATCAGTATTCAACGATATTGCTCTCTCGCAATTAGCCATTCCCTAGTGAAATTTTCTTTTATTGTTCGGGAGTAACTTGTAGAGACACGAATAAAGAAACACAATGACTAAGAAGCAAAGCCCAGGTGTGAGAGGAGCTAGTTAATCATGTTAAGGCACGAGCAAAGCCCCAGTATTACGGATTATCAACAGTGCGACACTTACGCCTGGTTTTCGCAACGTGCTTGGGTGGAAGTTGATTTAGCTGCGTTGTCACACAATGTACAGCAGTTACGGCGGTTCTTGTCAGCTCGTACCCAACTCATGGTTGTGGTAAAAGCTGATGCTTATGGACATGGAGTGGTGATAGTTGCCCAAACTGTTTTAAAATCGGGAGCAAGTTGGCTGGGAGTCGCAACGGTTCCAGAAGGAATTCAATTGCGAGAAGCAGGAATCAAAGCTCCAATTTTGATTTTAGGTGCGACTTATACTCTAGAGCAAATTCATGCGCTCGCTCACTGGAAGCTTCAACCAACTCTCTCCAGTCCCAAGCAAGCCCTAATATTTTCCAACACTTTAGAAGCCATCAACTGTGATTCCCATTTACCAGTACATATCAAATTGGACACGGGAATGTCGAGATTGGGAACTGATTGGCAGCAGGCAGGTGAATTTGTTCAGCTCGTACAGCGATTACCTCATTTGAAAATTGCTAGCATCTATTCCCACTTAGCAACAGCAGATAGTCTCGATCCCACTGTCATGAAGGAACAACATACACGATTTGAAAGTGCGATCGCTCAAATTAAAGCAATGGGAATAAAACCACCCTACTTGCACTTGGCAAATTCAGCCGCCACCCTCGCTGACAAAGGATTGCACTACGACATGGTGCGTGTCGGTTTGGCTGTTTACGGACTCTACCCGGCTCCTCATTTGCGATCTCGCATCGATCTCAAGCCTGTTTTACAAGTGAAAGCACGAGTAACACAAGTAAAAAATATAGCCCAGGGAACTGGTGTCAGCTACGGACATCAATTTGTAGCAGAACAAGAACTTCGCCTTGCTGTTGTCGGAATTGGCTACGCTGATGGTGTTCCTCGCAATCTTTCCCAAAAAATGCAGGCGCTCGTTCGAGGTGTAAGAGTGCCACAAATTGGCACAATTACGATGGATCAGTTGATGTTAGATGTGAGTGCCTTGCCAAATTTGCAAGAAGGGGAAGTTGTAACTTTACTTGGTCAACAAGGAGACGAAAACATCTACGCTGAAGATTGGGCAAGTCAACTCAATACTATTTCTTGGGAAATTCTCTGCGGGTTTAAGCATCGCTTGCCTCGTGTAGCAGTCATTTAATAGCCAGTAGCTGATTACGTTATGATTTATCCTCCCCACTTCCTACTCCTGTACAGGGGTTTTGACATGTCTATCTTATGTACAAGAGACGTTATCTATACTAAATTCCCAGGCTCCACAACTCACTATTGCTATAAGTAAATTGTTGTGATACAATAAATAGTTGATGCGGATGTGGCGAAATTGGCAGACGCGCTAGATTTAGGTTCTAGTGCCGTAAGGCGTGAAGGTTCAAGTCCTTTCATCCGCACTTTGTTCAGAAGGCAGCTATGCTGCTATGCTCCCACGCTTAAAAACGTGGGATTGAAATAAGGACGCAGTATTTCTTGGTGGGCTTTAAACCCACCCCGTGCATGATTCTGTGTCATTCTTACCTTCAGCATAGCTGCCCTGTCCTGACGGACACGCTGCGCGAACGAACTTCTGCCTTTCTTTGTAAGTTAATTGATGAAAGTGGAGATGCAAAATTTCGCGCTTCTACTTTAATATAAGCAGGTCAATTCGTTGAGGCAATGCGATACGGATGGCAGCCGTTGCCTTCTCTTGTCAGTAGCACCAGACGCTGTACGAACGCCAACGGCATCGCGCCCTTACAGAATCACAGCATAGATTTTGGGATGTATGTGCAGGTGAAAAAGCTGTCGCTACTTCATCAATTGGTTGCTAGTAGCAAAAGTTACTCAAATACGTTTGAAAATTTTTATATAAATGTATAAATTATTGCTTTTTCTAAGTAAAAACACTAGGCAGATAGGAAATCTTATTTTATGTTCATCATCACTCTAAAATAAACCGTACTATACTTAAGTAAGATTACTGAACTTAAGAAGTTTTAGTTTATTGAGCTAAAAATCAGGTTAGTTAAAGCCTACTATCATACAAATAGCTTTATTTAGTCTTTACTTTTTTTTGACTTGTCATGCAATAATGTCTGATAATCTCAGTATAAGTAAGTTCATTAGTAAATGAACATAACTTACGAGTTAATGCGAATTGTGTTGTCATTGGGGTGCTACTGTTGAGCTTCACTACATACCTGAAAATTCAACTTTGGTATTTTTTATAGCAAAAATACTACTGATATGATTAATTTGACTTGTGGAAAAGCTTTGGACAAATTTAGCTTACATCTATCGAATTGAGTCGAAGTAAAAGCAAAATGAGTACAACTCCTATAGGTAGCTATAAGTTCTTTCAGAAACTACATCCCCTATCTCTTCTAGCACAACTTACTAGCAGACGTGCTACAGGGTGCTTACGAGTATTTACTTCGTTAGGATCTTGGTCACTCTATCTAGAGGAAGGCAAGCTTACTTATGCCTCCTGCTCAGAAAGATTGTTTGAGCGACTCGAGCATCAATTAGAACGGTTGAGTCAGCAAATTTCTAGTGTTAATGATACAACTCTCAAGCAGGTGCAAGCAACATTTGAAACAAATAGCCAAACTCAATCTATACCACAGGCAGATTATCAAGTTATTTGCTACTTAGTAGACCGTGATTACATTACCCCTTCTCAAGCAGTCATAGTGATTGACGAACTGGCAAAAGAAGTATTGGAGTCATTTTTAACTTTAAAAGAAGGAAGCTATGAATTTAATCACGAAAGTCCTTTAAATGAACTACCACAGTTCTGTCGCTTGGATCTACGACTACTGGTTGAACACTGTCAGAAGCAACTCCGAAACAGTCAAAATACGCACTCATCAGTTCTCAGGCAAGAAACGAATCAAATGCCGACATTGAATTTACCTCAAACTGTATCGAAAACTCAAATTCATTCAACAACAGAGTTGTCAAGACAGACAAAACTTGATAACTCTGACAATAGTCAGAACAAAATTTTTGAGGAGTATAGCAGTAAAAATACTTATACAATTGCCTGTATTGACGACAGTCCAACAGTTTTAAATTCTATCAAGCAGTTTTTGGATGAAAATACTTTCTTAGTCGTTGCGATCAACGATCCAGTCAAAGCATTGATGCAAATTCTTCGCAGTAAACCAGACATAATTCTATTAGACATCGAAATGCCGAATTTAGATGGTTACGAGTTATGTTCCCTCTTACGGAGACATTCAGCTTTTAAAAATACACCGATCATTATGGTAACAGGCAGAACAGGATTTCTAGACAGAGCTAAAGCTAAAATTGTGAGGTCATCGGGTTATTTAGCTAAACCTTTTACACAATCAGATTTATTAAAAATACTCTTTAAACATCTGAATCCTTAATTAAATATGATAGAACTCAGCACTCATAACTCAGAACTTAGTAGTCAGCTTGGGAAAATGCTCTTAGGGAGATCTATAAAAATAAAGATTCAGCTGTCAAACTAGAATGAGATTCGTAGTCGCGAAGTCTGCCTACCAGAAGATTCTGTCCGGCGAGCTTCGCCCAATATCCAGACATACGGCTGGATATTGACGGATGGTAAGTACCTTAAGGAAACTAGCACCTGAAAGGTGATGCTAAAAATGTCTCAGTCGCCAGGGAGCCGGAAAAGCAGAGTTACACGCTGCCTCACCATTATTTCTTTATGCAAAAAAGAAAAAGATGCATTTTATGAACGCGCATTCCCGCAGAGTTCAATTTACGGGGATGTATTCTGTGTTCTCACTCTTCTCTTTGTGTTCTTCTGAAGAGAGTAAGAGCAACAAATCCATAAATTAGAGCAATATTTATTAAGTAAGGAGAATTAGAAGTGAGTATTACTTTGCTTGGCACAATTTTGATTGTAGAAGACTCACCTAGTGAATTGGAACTCATGAGCTACTACTTGAAAGAAAGTGGGTACAATGTCATTAAAGCTACTGGTGCAAAAGAAGCATTAGAAAAAGCTTTATCAGAACAACCTGATCTGATAGTGACTGATGTCGTGATGCCAGGAATGAGCGGATTTGAGTTGTGTCGATCTTTAAAAAGAAATCCAGCCACTCGAAAAGTCCCGATTGTCATTTGTAGTTCTAAGGATCAGGAAATTGATCGCTTGTGGGCATTGAGGCAAGGTGCTGATGCCTACGTAACCAAGCCTTTTACTCGCGAACAGCTTCTGCGTGCTATTAAATCAGTGACAGTTTAAGTGGAATGATGAATAGTTCAAAAATTACGTTGATAAAAAACCAAAACCCGAATCACTTAGAAGATGGCTATTTAAAGTTTCATCTTAACAAACAAACATCTGCTCTTTTATCAATGAAGCATACGCAAGAAGCAATTGTTTTGCCAGTTGAATCTGTCACCTCAATGCCAAACATGCCTGGTAGCATATTGGGATTAATGAATTGGCGGAGTCATATAATTTGGCTTGCCGATCTTTCCAGAATTTTTAATCTAGAATACCAGGATCACAGACTCGGACAGTACAACGTCATTATTATCAGGGTGGAATCTATACTTTTAGGCTTAGTTGTGCAAGAGATCGTAGGTACAACTAAGTTTATAACCGATGATATTCTTTCTCCTGTAGGTCATATTGCTTCTAGTTTAGTTCCTTATTTACGGGGCTGTGTTATTCAAGAAAAAGAAATATTGTTGGTGTTGGATGCTCAAGCTATTATGCAATCTTCTATGCTTCGTAATGATTAGGGTAAACATTCAGCCCTTAGTTTTAAGTTATCTGCCGTGCATTATTTGTCAGAATGAGGCGGGAGCGATCTCAATTACACATTAGAGACTGAGTCGCTCGTTAACTCCTGAGTGCCAACTGGATTTTTAGTTTTATTATTCGCAATATCCACGGGAATTCATTCATGTACAATCAAACCGATGCAGCTAAGAGTCGCGATGCTCAAAATGAGACATCGCCCACATCTCCACCAATTGTCACAGATGGTATCGTAAACCTCTCGGACAAGCCAAGTCCTGAAAATGCTCCTCATTCTGCCCTAAATCTTGCATTCAGAGGCTTTAGGCGGCTGAGCTTGGGTACTAAAGCAACAATATTCGCGATCGCATTCGGAACAATACCCGTCTTGGCAATCGGAACACTCGCTTATCAAGTTGCTAGTCAATCAATTGTCAATAGAATATCTGAAATTCAACAGTCTGAATCCAAAGGTTTAGCAGATAAAGTCAATCGCTTCACGATGGAACGGTATAGCGATATTCAAGTTTTGTCAGGAATGCCAATTTTCACTTATGGCAGACTTAGAGAAAGTACTGAGTCTACCCAAAAACAAGTTATACTGAACAAATTTGTCGATACTTATAAAGTTTATGACAACATTACTTTATTGGATTTAAACGGGAATGTCATCGCCTCCTCAAGAGGAGTCCCTGTTGCCAACCAAAGTAGTCGCGATTACTTTCAAAATGTCAGGCAAAAAAACAGTCCTGTCATCAGTCAGCCTCAAGTATCTTCAACCACAAAGCAAAGTAGCATTTTCATTTTGTCACCAGTAAAAGATGCAGAGAAAGGTAATACAGTAGGAATAATCCTAGCTAGTATGCCCGTGCAAAAAATAGAATAAGTTGTTAAAAATTACACACAAGATGACCAGAAATATTATCTAATTGATGCTTCAGGAAAATTTTTCCTGGCAACTGACAAAAATAAAGTCGGCAAAGACGCCAAACAATATTTTCCCAAGCTGGATAGACTGGATGCAACGAATGAAGATTCTTTCGTCACTATTGAGGAAATTGACAATCGAGAGGATCTGGTAAGCTACGCAAGTAAGACATTACCAGATTTGCCTGCTTTAAAATGGCGAGTCGTTGTGACAACAGATACAGCAACTGCATTTGAGCCGCAAAGGCAATTGCTACTGACAGTGGCACTGGGAACAGGACTGACAGCATTAATCGTGGCGCTTCTAGCAGCTTGGTTGGCAAAACGCGCCACAAAACCGATTCTTCAAGCGACACAAGCGGTAGCAAAACTTGGTCAAGGAGAACTCGATACCCGTCTTGATGTAGAATCAGAAGACGAGCTAGGTGTACTGAGTGCTAATATTAACCAAATGGCAAGGCAATTGCAAACGCTAGTTAAAGAGCAAGAGCTAGACGCTGAAGGCGCTAAGTTACTGACAGGCATTACCCTGCGGATTCGGAGAAATCTCAAAACACAAGATGTTTGTGACACAGCAGTCAAAGAAGTGCGCCAAGCTTTGAAAACAGACCGTGTAGTAATTTATTTATTTAATCAGGAGATTTGGGACGGAAGCATCATTGCTGAATCAGTGACTGCTGGGTTACCAAAAATGCTAGGAGAGCAAATCGACGATCCCTGTTTTCGAGAACGCTATGTAGAAACTTACAGAGATGGTCGAGTACGGGCGATCGCCAATATTCGTCAAGATCCAAGTCTAAAAAATGCAGATTGCTACATTAGAATGTTGGAGAAATACGGAGTTAAAGCTAATTTGGTTGCACCAATCACCATCTCTGAACAACTTGTCGCTTTAATGATTGCCCATAATTGTCACAGTTCCCGCAATTGGCAACAAGCCGAAATTGATTTATTTAAACAGTTAGGAACTCAAGTCGGTTATGCTTTAGAGCAAGCAATGCTTTTAGAAGAGGTAGAAAAAGCCAAGAATACAGCCGTAAAATCAACAGAAGAAGAACGGTACGAAAAAGAAGTGCTGCAAATGCAACTCCTGGAATTACTTGGTGAAGTAGAAGGAGCAGCAAGCGGCGACTTGACTGTTCATGCTGAAGTAACGGCTGGGGAAATCGGCACAGTTGCCGACTTTTTCAACTCTATCGTCGAAAATTTGCGCTTGATTGTGATTTCTGTCAAACTAGCTGCCACTCAGGTCAATCAAGCGATTGGCTCTAATGAAGGAGCAATTCGCAATCTTGCTTCAGAAACATTGAGTCAAGCTACTGAAATCAACCACACTCTGGATGCTGTTGATCGCATGACACAATCAATGGAAGCAGTCGCGTATAGCGCACAAAGCGCAGCAACAGTTGTTCAGGATGCTTCGCTAACAGCGATTAAGAGCGGCAAAGCAATGGATCTCACAGTGCAAAATATTTTGCACTTGCGCGAAACAGTTGGTGAAACAGCCAAGAAAGTCAAGCGTTTAGGAGAATCAACTCAACAGATTTCACGCGTTGTAGCATTGATCAATCAGATTTCGATGCAAACAAACCTACTCGCCATCAACGCTGGTATAGAAGCGGCACGCGCAGGTGAAGAAGGTCAAGGTTTTGCTGTCGTTGCAGAAGAAGTTGGTGAATTGGCCGCGCGAAGTGCCGCAGCAACCAAAGAAATTGAACAAATTGTCGAGAACATCCAACGCGAAACTAGCGAAGTGGTAATAGCGATGGAACTGGGAACGACTCAAGTCGTTGAAGGGACGAGAATCGTCGAAGATGCTAAGCAAAATCTCAATCAGATTTTAGAGGTATCGCGTCAGATAGACTCTTTAGTACAATCTATTTCCAACGCAACAACGTCTCAGGTAGAAACATCGCAAACAGTCAGCTCTTTGATGAAAGAAATCGCTGCTACCTCCCAACGCACTCTTCACTCCTCAAAAACAGTCTCGGAATCTTTACAACAAACTGTAGAGATTTCCAAACAGTTGCAAGCGAGTGTTGATACATTTAAGGTGAATTAGTCATTTGTCATCAGTCTTTTTTCATTTGTCCTTATATATGACCAATGACCAACAACCAATGACCAATGACCAATGACCAATGATCAATGACTAATAGCAAAAACTATGTCACAAGACAAAGAATTTGAAATCCAAATGCAGTTTCTGGAAGAAGCAGCTGATTACCTCAATACCTTGGAAGGGGTGTTGTTAGAAATCGATGCCAGTAACCGCATCACTCCAGAAAAAATTAATGCCGCCCTCCGCGCTGCTCATTCGATAAAAGGTGGTGCGGGGATGATGGGATTTCGCTATCTCAGTGATTTGGCGCACCGTCTTGAAGATTCCTTTAAAGTTTTGAAAACTACGAAAAACTCTGTAGAAATTGACACGGAGTTACAGAGTTTACTGCTATCTGGTGTAGATTGGTTGCGTCAGATAGTGGATTTGCTCAAGGAATGCAATGTGATAGACGAACAATGGCTGGCAACCTTTTGTTACCCCATATTTGAAGAACTGCACGAGCGTTTGGGTGAACCAAGTCCTGAGGACTTCACAACGATGCTGTTACCAGAAGAAGGGCAAGACATCGTCCCCTTGTTGTTTGAAACAGAAGTGGAAGGGTGTTTGCAGCATCTGGAATCTGTATTGGCAAGTAGCCAGCCTAACCTACAAGAAGAAGTTGCCACTATGGCAGTTGAATTGGGTGGCTTGGGTGAAATGCTTCAATTATCAGCTTTTACCGAGCTTTGTCAATCCATAACCACAGCAATTTTATCAGCTCCTGCCTGGCAAGTGGAAGAAATTGCCCGTGCAGCAATAGAGGCTTGGCGGCGATCGCAGGCTTTGGTCATGACCAAACAACTTGAGAGTTTGCCGAATTCAATTGACATTGAACTTGTAGAAGTTGGAACAACTTATCAACAAGATGAAAACTATGTAATTTCACGAATTATAGAAACAGATTTTATACTAACCGAAGAAACACCCGAACAGGAGCAATCGCACGAAATCATTGCTGCTGATTTTGAAGCTTTGGAGGCAGCCTTTGCAGAAGAACTTCCCCAAGACATCAATTTGCCTACTGCCGCCACAATTGTTTCTCGAGAATTTAGGCAGACAGATTACAAATTTGCCGAACAAAAAGCCGAACCATCTGTTGCAGCTAACAAAAATGAATCTCAGGAAAATACAGTCCGGGTTCCTAGCAAGCAACTCGAGCAAATTAATGACTTATTTGGCGAAGTCATTGTCCAGAGGAATGGGCTGAACTTGCAACTCGAAAGATTACGCAAACTTGCGCGAAATCTCAATCAACGAGTTCAAATTCTAGAGCGAGAAAATCGTCAACTACGGACAGCATACGACAAAATAGCGACTCATGGCGTTGGGTCATACAGTACCCCATCACTCGAGTTTGCAGGTGATGATGGGAACCCAACACAATTTGTCGAAAATAGATTTGATTCTTTAGAGATGGATAGCTATAACGAATTAAATTCGCTATCCCAAGAAGTGATGGAAACCATCGTTCAAGTACAAGAAGTCACTACCGATCTTCAACTGAGCCTGGATGACACAGATCAAATTGCGAGAAAACTTAACAAAACATCCAAGCAGTTACAGAGAAAGCTTACCCGAGTACGGATGCGTCCGCTATCCGATTTGGTTGATCGCTTTCCCAGAGCTTTGCGCGATATGAGTGTTGAGTATGGCAAAAATGTACAGCTAAAAGTTGAGGGTGCTGGTACCCTCATAGAACGGAGTATTTTGGAGGCTTTGAACGAGCCTTTAATGCACCTGCTCAGAAATGCTTTCGATCACGGGATCGAAGATGCAATCACTCGGCGCGATCAAGGTAAGCCGGAGCAAGGATTAATTGAAATTAAAGCGACTCACCAAGGTAATCGCACAATTATTACTGTAAGAGACGATGGTCGTGGGATTTCTCTAGATGGAATTCGGACAAAAGCGCTTGCTATGGGTTTGGAATCGACTCTGCTTGCTCAAGCTACCGATGAAGAAGTGTTGTCGCTGATTTTTGAACCAGGCTTTAGTACGACAGAACAGGTGACGACATTATCCGGTCGCGGGATCGGTATGGATGTGGTTCGTAGTAAACTCAAACTTGTCCGAGGAGATGTAAAAGTTGATACAACTTCGGGAGTGGGAACAACGTTTACGCTATCAGTGCCGTTTACACTCTCAGTCACAAGAGTTCTGTTAGTAGAAAGTAACAGAATGCTGTTGGCATTCCCTACAGACGTTGTTTCAGAAATTTCCTTACTTCAGAACGAGTTGATTTTATCAATTGCTGGTAGCAACGAAGTCCTAAATTGGAAAGGTTCTATGTTACCATTAATTCGTCTTGAACGCTACTTAGAGTTTAATTGCCCTCGTTACGACAACCCAACTCTAGAAACTCCTCCTGCGATTAATTCTCAAAGTGTCTTGTTCATTAACCAGGGTCATCAATCAGTAGCCGTACAGGTAGATCGTTGTTGGGGGGAACAGGAAGTGGCTATCCGCCATGTTGAGGGAAATATCCCTCTGCCTGCAGGTTTCAGCAACAGTACAATTTTAGGTGATGGTCGTGTTGTTGCATTAGTTAACGTCAA
Source organism: uncultured Scytonema sp. (assembly GCA_937873135.1). Lineage (GTDB taxonomy): Bacteria > Cyanobacteriota > Cyanobacteriia > Cyanobacteriales > Nostocaceae > Rhizonema. The sequence goes on from CALMVQ010000218.1 coordinate 37,457, forward strand.
CGAATTACTGTATTGGATTGCCAGTCATGATCTCACACCTAGAATCAATCAACTCCCAACAACAAGGTTAAAGTCAGTTTTTATCACACCAAGTAATGAAAAACCAGCAATATCTTTAACAAACCAGAGAGGCACTATTTTAATCGTTGACGACTCGATTAATGTCCGGCGTTTCTTAGCTCTAACTCTTGAAAAAGGAGGGTTTCAAGTAGAACAAGCTAAAGACGGTCAAGACGCTCTAGAAAAACTTCAGAGTGGTTTAAAAGTCCAAGCTGTGATTTGTGACATTGAAATGCCTCGCATTGATGGTTATGGCTTTTTGGGTCGAGTGAAATCAAACGATGATTTTAGAAATATACCAGTTGCTATGCTGACCTCTCGTAGCAGTGATAAACATCGGCAACTAGCAATGCAACTAGGTGCGCGAGCTTATTTCTCTAAACCTTATAATGAGCAAGAATTACTTAAAACGATGGAAACTATCATTTTTCCTGTAGCAGGAGCAAGCAAAAATTAAATTTTATATAAGTAAATTCGGGTTTGATCTTTCATTTATGTATAAGCTCTTAGTTTGTTGAGGCATTTTTCGGAAAGACGAATGTGAATAGATTTTTTTAGCAGGATGACCATCATCCCATATCACGCTTAATAATAGGCAAGAAAGTCGCTTTTTTGTCAGGGGAGTAGATGACATTCTCTCTTAGAGTTTTGCTCTCATCCTCTGCAAAGTATGTTGAAATGAATGCCCGTACCCCGATAGGAAAGGAGAGTCAATGGAAATCTGCATGGTCTAATTTTCTGAGAATGTTGTGCAGACGTTGATGAATTTGCTTCATGTTATATGTCAAGATAGTTTGGCCTGTAGAGATCCCTTACATCCTGGCAGTGCTATCACTTAGTTAAGAAACAACATGAGCGTCACCGATGATCGCTATTACTCCCGAAACGCCCGAAATGAACACTGGTATAAAAGAATGCTCAAAACTCTCTGACAAGTCAAGAAGGAAATAGGTAATCTCACTCGAGAGCAAGAGGAGTCAGGGAGAATACCCAGCAGTCATCAGATTTTGTCCTCAATAAATTGACCAAACTTGCCTATACTTACTTTTAATGTATTTAGTTGGTATCGAGAATTTTATATTGAAAACTGTTTGCAAATCGAGAACTACGGCGAACTCGGGATTTTGTTACCAACTAAAGTCGTCTGTTAAGACCACTCTTGATGCGATCGCCAACTGACAAATAGCAACCCACCACTGTCCCGCTTTGCGATTAGTGATGGCTTGTTGACTCCTTAAAATTCTGAGCGATTTTGAGTAACGTTTACAATCTCTTAGCAAAATAATACTCATACTTTATGATAGCTTGGTACAGAACTCAGCTTTTTACTGAATAATTACTACAGTAACAAACAACCTATGATACAAAGAAATCAATAATAGTCAGCTATTTGCTTGATGTATTTTTATATTCTCCCAACGAGCAATATCTTTCTTAAGATATGTGCATGTTAGAAAAAGAAACTTATAATAACAGTTATCAAATCTGATTCATTACTCATTTACAGACTCTTGTAACCTAACTTACCTTGAAGAAAGTTTTTCCTGATTACTTATTCCGTTGGCGAAGCAAGTGATATGGAAATCGAAGCCAAGCTTTAAGAGGAGTGGGGTTCAATGACAACAATGATTAATCAAGCGGATTGAGTATAAAGCAGCAAAAAGTTTATGACGGGCTGATGTGGCAAATGCTACTCAACACACTTAAAAGTAACGTTTCATATCAAAAATTGTGTATATGTCAAAAACCCCTAATAATTTTAGGGGAATTTCTTTAATCCGAGATTATTCGTAGTACAATTTATCTGTCCGGAACATTTTCAAAATGTTTCTATCTAGGTACGAGGAATTAAATGGGGACACCCTCTAAGTAAAAAGCAGAAGGTGTCCTCTAGATAACTTATTGGGAATGAACATGAATACATTTGTTCGTTGGCTAAGTGCATTCACTATCCAGGTGTCTGCGCTTGCCGCTATGTGTTACGTTGCAATAGCTGTTGAAACTCCGACTGTCCCCCAACAGCAGATAACTTCTAGGATTTGCTCTTCCAATAATAAAGTAGAAGATATGTTGCCCCCACCAGTGGGTGAGCAAAGAAATTCTCCACTTTCATACTTAGCACAGCAAGGCTTTACACAGAACAAAGACGGTTCTTGGGCTTGTTATATTAGCGATCCTCGCAAGCAAGGGAGCTACTTCACCCTCTTCAAGGTTCAACAAATTGATGGAAAGCTTATAGCCAGTTCCTTCCTTGAGAACGGCAATTTGATTTCGGGGCAAGACAACCGCAGCTTGGACTTGTTTATGATCCTTATCAGTAATTATACGAAAGCACAAGAAGGTACGCGTCTAAGTATTCATAAGTATTTAGAATCCTTTATTTCCTTAGTGAAGCAAGGAAAAGTTCCGACCTCACTGCGTGGATATCTTTTTGACCAACCAAGTCGTGGACTTGTTTTATACCATGCACTTCCACAAGGACAAATTAAAGGTACAGCAATCACAATCAACATCAGTATGTCTTAAGCAATTTAATTTACTCTTTTAGGCAGACTATGTTAATGGCGAAATAAGACGAGGGAGATAAGGCAGACAAGAAAGAATCTATTCTCCCAATTCATTTAAATATTTACAAAACACTTTACCTAAAAAATCTTTGGAGGTTTATCTTGTTAAAATTCTGGATCAAAAGAATTGTAGTTGCTTTTTCCTTTAGTACAGCAATGATGACTGTGTGTCAGTCTGCTTCTGCCCAATTAAACATTGGACGCTATGGTATCCAACCAGGACTTGAGTCAGAGTATCTCCAATACCAGCTTTCAGGGCATAATGTCAGTCAAATACGAGGCATTTCTTCATGTAGCGTAGGATTTGGTCTTAGTTGCGACAAAACTGGAGCAGTACTCCAGCAAATAGTTGAGTCTAATAATGGAGCTAACTATCACAATCTACTCATACAAGCCGCTGGTGGGAATACAAACTTCAACAATTTTGCCTCTTTCTACGGTAATAATCCCAATTTGTCTTTTGTACCTTATGCCTCTTTTTGGCAACAAGACTCTCCATCAATTGTGGACGGATACCGATATCTTCTAGGAAATTCCTTAAGTTCGACTCCTGTTGAAGGTGTAGGACTCGTCACCAAAAACTTTTATTGGTCACCGTTATCGGGAGCTGATAACTCACTCAGCCTTCGTAACGGATTGCTAGACTTAAAATATTCCTATGGACGTCTCCTCCTTGAGGAGGCTGCAAAAATTCCTAACGTTCAGCAACAGATTCAGTCTTTGGGTTTAGCGCCAGATGTGACAAAGTATTATTTAAATAACCTGTCTAATGGGTTGCAGGCGTTAAACGGACCAAATGAGGCACAACTTAAAGACAGCATTCTCAAGCTACTCTCCTTTCCATATTCGCCAAATGGCGGAGAGTATGGACGTCCTAATCTTGGGATTCCAAAAGATTTCGATCAGATTGTCGGGGCACCTCTCCCAGGAGATTCTTTTGCCGGAACTAGTCCAGTCTTATTAGAACCAGACGCGCTCGCCTTAGATAGCCCTTCCATCCCAGCCGGAGACGTCTTCGTACAACCGGCCTCTGGCGGTGGTTTCCCAACAGGTTGGCTTCTTGGAGGTGGTGCTCTTGCCTTACTTCTTTTTCTTCTACTAAACGGCGGTGGCTCATCGCGTAACGGAGGAAGTGCCTCTAATCTTGCCTCTCAACCAGGTGGTGTTATAGGAGGAGGTGGTGGTACTGGCGGTGGTACTGGCGGTGGTGGTACTGGCGGTGGTGGTACAAATATATGCGATACAATTTCCACCGGTAACGGTTCTTCCGGTCAAAGCCATTTTATGGGTGGTTCTTCGTGTGATACTGGTGGTCATACTATTGTAGTGAGGACCGTACCGGAGCCATCAGTTGTACAAGCTCTGCTATTGCTGATTGTTCTCATGTGTATGCTTACTCACAAACATCGGCGATCGCAAACTATCGGTTAAGTCTCACTAACTGTAATCTTAATTCTTTTGTTACTTAACACTCGGGTAACACCGCAAACTCTTATCTTTAATTTCCCTATTATTGAATCCAATTTGGTTAAGTTTAGCTAACTGTATGTGATCGCAGATAGCATTGAGTTACTTTTAACGTAAAGTTTGATTATATACACGATATACACTTAACTCGCAACGATTTTTTTAGAATTACTCAGATAGTAGTGCCATAAAATTCTGGCAGCAATCGCCCGCCACGGTCGCCAGTTTTCTGCAATTGCTTCGAGTTCTGCTGGTGTTGGACGAGCCTCTAGCCCTTTCAGCTTTTGTAAGGCGATCGCCACTGCAAGATCGCCTTTGGGAAACACATCAGGTCGAAGAAGAGCCATCAGCAAGTAAATATCAACTGTCCAATCTCCAATCCCTTTGATGCGCTTTAGTTCAGTCCGGATCGTAGTTTCATCCATTCTCTCCAATTTGGTGAGATCCAGCTGACCAATGGCGATCGCTTTCGCCAGATCACGGCAGTACAAAATCTTTTGCCGACTAAACCCTACCATCTTCAATTGAAGATCTTCAACTGTCAGAAAATTCTCTGGTGTTAGCGGTACAACAACATCACACAGTCGTTTAAATGTAGCCTTTGCTGCAGCTAATGAAACTTGCTGTTCGAGAATTATCTGGAGGAGAGTGGCAAAACCTGTTTCTCTAACCCATATTGGTGGAGATCCCAGTGTCTTCAAAACATGAGAAAAATCACTGTCGCGGTCGGCAAGCACCGTCAAACCACGGTCAAGACTTTCTTGTGTAAGTAATTCTACTTGGTTTGGCATAAGTACAGCAAATAGCTTTTTATTTATCAGTTGGGTTTTTCTTCTGATTGTTTTGCTTCGTATGCGAGTAGTTTTTGTTTGCGTTCAATTCCCCAGTGATAACCGCCAAGACTACCATTACTTCTGACTACGCGGTGACACGGAACAATCAGCGCTATTGGATTAGCACCACAAGCGTTACCAACTGCACGTACCGCTTGTGGCTTACCTAGATTACGGGCAATATCAGTATAAGTGCGCGTTTCACCATAAGGAATTTTTTGCAAAGCCTGCCAAACTTGTTTTTGAAATGCTGTCCCCTGTATATCAAGCGGTAGATCGAGATCTGGCAAATCTCTGACAATTAGGTCGAGGATTGCTTGCACCCACTCTTTGTATGTATGGTCATCACGGAAAATGTCCGCTCGAGCAAACTCTAGAATCAAAGTACGTTCGAGAACATCTGCTTCATCACCTAGTTTAACAGCGCAGATCCCTTTCTCAGTTGTTGCTACAAGCAAATATCCCAGTGGACTTGGGACGATTGTGTAGGCAATACGCATTGTCGTTCCCTTACCCTGGTAAATTCTGGGTGTCATTCCCAATTGCTGGGGAGCCTTCTCATACAGTCGGCTACTCGATCCATAACCTGTATTGTACAACGCATGAGCAATTTCTTCTCCTCCTTGGAGACACTGCTTCAATCTTCCTACACGCAAGGCATCAGCATATTGAAAGGGGGATACACCAATAATTTGCTTGAATAACCTTTGTAGGTAAGTTGGACTCATCCCAATATGAGAACCTAATTCCAAGAGCGTTGGGATGCGATCAACTTGTGCTTCAATGTATTGACAAGCTGCCATAATTTTGTTTTTAGTCGTATTAAGAACTGTTTCAGACTGTGGATGACACCGCTTACAAGGTCGGAACCCAGCCGCTTCAGCGGATTGTGCCGACTCGAAGAAACAAACTTGGTTCCGATTCGGTCTTCGACTGGGGCAAGTCGGTCGGCAGTAAATACCTGTAGAACGGACACCGTAAAAAAACTTTCCTTCAAAACTACAGTCGCGATCGCTCACTGCTTGCCAAAGAGGTTTCTGTTGCATTTGATACTTTACACTTAGTAAGCCAACTCCGATTGCCTGTGAAATGCGAGCGATCACTTCTTTCATAAAAAAGAAAGCTCTTTCGTATAACACAGATAGTGTCAACAAAAGTATTCACTCCGAAAGATCCATCTTTGTTTTTTGCATTGATTACTTGATTTTTTTTCTAAGTGACACTAGATTAGGCTGATAATACAGATCTGTTCTATCCGATTGTTGCGATCAAAGTTGGTTAGTAAGCTGTTCTGCATTTAAATTTGATTTTCGGAAAGTTTTCCAACCGGACCTGCATAATCTTTGAAGTTAGACATATATAATTGAAACCTACATATAAGTAGCAGTAAAAAATAAAAAAAAGGAAACTATGCACTATCGAGTTTCTACTTTGATATCTTTAGCATTAGCAATTTTTGCTTTTGAACCAAAAATCTTGGCGGAACAGGTGAAGCCTTCTGCTACATCTATGTTGAGAACTCAGATTCTCATCTCACAGAATTACCAACGTATACTTAAACTACAGGCTGATTCAGGACCAGATAGAAGAGGGCTTTGGCGATTCTACAAACCAAATAATGTGTCAGAAGACGCCATGAGAGCGCAAGGTTGTGAATATGTTAGTAGTGACGGAGCGCAATGGCGTTGTCCTCATCCCACTATTGGGGTAGCAGTGGGTGATGGTCGTTCGCCTTATGGAAATGGACGTTACGATCAACGTTCTCCTGATTACGATAACGGACGTTATGATCGACGTTCACCTGATTATGATAACGGACGTTATGATCGACGTTCACCTGATTATAATAACGGACGTGATGATCGACGTTCACCTGACTACGGACAGGCAAGACGTAGACTGCGGGCAGAGTCGGGACCAGATAACAATGGGCGTTGGCGATTTTATAAGCCAAGTGATGTCTCGGATGATAGTATGCACGCACAAGGTTGCAGTCATGTTAGCACCAGCCCACCAGATTGGCGTTGTCCTAACCCCTCTATCAGAGTGGAAGTCAATGGTAGATGATCATAAGAAAAACGTAGCTAGGGAACAAAGGAGTTGATGTAGGGGCGTCCACCGATACTGCCTTCTTTGTAAGGTAAGGCTTTGCGCCTCTAGCAGGGACTTCAACGAACACATCATTAAATTGTTGAAGATGTCTATTGTTTACTTATAAAAATGCCCGTTGAAAACTCTGTTCTTTAGGACGGGGATGAAAACGGTTTAAGGCGCACTCGCTCGCGCCTTGGAAGTTTCCCCCGGCAGACTTTGCGTTGAAGCCTCAGTCATGAAAATGCCCGGTGAATCATCAACGTGAATAATGCCATTTGTGATAGAGTAAAAATATCAGTACAAGATTTAAAAACCTACCCCCGGTTAAGGGTCTTACACGAAACAAAAATGGGGCAACCTTGTTTTATTGATCTGTCGGCGGCAACACGCGTCGAGTTAGGTAGAAGGTTGCCCCATTTTTGTCGGGGACATGCAAGGACTGGGGGAAAGTAAACGCCCAAAAAACTGTCAGGAGATAAGGCAGCTTTTGAGGGGAAACTTCCCCCCAAAACGTGCCGCATCAGCACGCCCTTTGGGCAAACGTGTTGAGCCTGGGAACCCTAGAAATAGGGATATTTTGGCAGCAATGTCTTAAGAATCTCCGCTCCTAAAGGAGCGGAGAGTGTCAATCCCATTAGTGAGCGAATAATTACTCATAGCGAGATTCAGAATTCGTGAGCAATAGTACTTACGAATTTATTTTGTTTTTGGATAAAAATAAATTTATTCCTTTTTTCAAATCCCTAGACTCATAATTCCTGTAAGTTGGTGGTATCAATAGCCCATCATCAGCTATGCAGAAACCAATTCGCATTCTATTACAGACGACTATTCCCACTACAGAAGATGACTGGAATATCCAGCGTTTTTCAATGCTACAAGGATATCTAGCCTCGTTGCAAGACAAAGCGGGAAACCCTTTATTTCAAGTAGCAGCACGTGATCGCAATTCTGATGCAGATGATCCCATATTAAGCAATCTTGACAGTTCTGATTTTGATGAACTATGGCTGTTTGCTGTGGACATTGGCGGCGGATTGACCGAAAAAGAGGTAGGGGCGATCGCTCGCTTTCGTCAACGCGGTGGTGGTATGCTTGTAGCGCGTGACCATCAAGACTTAGGATCTTGTCTGTGCGATTTAGATGATATTGGTAGTGCAAACTACTTCCACAGTAAAAATGAAGACCCGGATGAATCTCGACGCTGCATTGACGATCCCTACACAACCAACATTTCTTGGCCTAACTACCATTCTGGAAGCAATGGCGACTATCAAATAATTACTCCAACAAAACCCGTTCATGAGCTTTTACACAAGGTAGGTGCATCAGGTGAAGCAATAGAATTTTTCCCAGCGCATCCTCACGAAGGTGGTGTGGGAGTCCCCTCGAATGCAGAGAATGCGCGAGTCATTGCTACTGGTAAAAGCAAAATTAGCGATCGCTCTTTTAACCTTGCCGTTGTCTTTGAAAGTACCGAAGATGTAAAGGGACGTGCTGTGACTGAATCAACCTTCCACCATTTCGCCGATTATAACTGGGATGTTGAAAAAGGCTGTCCCAGCTTTGTTGAGGAATCGCCTGGTAATGGGATGAAAAACGAGCCACGAGCTTTAGAAAATATCAAAACTTATGTCCGTAACCTAGCTTTGTGGCTGGCTCGAAAAACTGATGGGGAGATATTGTGATGAGCAATTCTCTAAGATTCAAATGTATAAAATAATACATTGTGCTTGGAAAGCGTCATTCATGTAATACCAATTCTCTATGAAGCTGCACATTATTATCCCTCCTAACATTCCTTTAGTAAGAGGAGGTATCGTAGGCAGTGAAGTTTTTTATATGGATCTTCATCTGGAAACTGTATAAGAGGCTCATATCTTGCACCATCATCTTGTTGCGAACATTAAATCCCAAAAGGGTATGATTTCTTAAGGTGTGTACTGTCTACTTGACCCTTCCACTCGAAGGTGCAAGATGTCAGCTAAGGTCCTTGTAGAATGTATACTATCTAAATATTATAGCAAAATTCTATGTCAAATAAAGAACCTTGGCTTGCTGTAAATTTATCAAAGATTTTTCCTGGGTTAGGGCAGATATATTCAGGTAAAAAACTCAAAGGATATTTAATTGTATTTTTTTATTTAATTTTATCTGTACTTGGATTCTGGCAAATATTTAGTATAGAAGGAAACACAGTTATTGGTGTTGGAATTTTACTAACGACTATGTTACTTTGGTTTGTCAATCTTTTCGATGCTTATGTTAGTGCGAAAAGTAATAATACTAAAGAATTTGAAATTTTACGCCAGCAGAGTAAAGACCCTTGGCTTGCTATGTTCCTTTCACAGATATTTTTAGGAATTGGTCACTTTTATATCAAGCAATGGTTTTTAGCTTTAATCTTTTTCGTTTCGCTCTTAATTATTGCAAATACATCATCATTATTTTATCCAATTATACTAGCTTTTGTCGCCTATCTTTCATACGTCTTTTCACCAGTTCATCGAGAAAAAAACTTCAATTTTGCAATTGTGACTGCTCTTTTGATAGCAATATCAAATTCATCTCCATTTGTATTGGCAACGTATATATTTGAAGCCCGTTGGATGCCTTCTGCTAGTATGGAACCCACTCTGTACGGTTACCCAAATAAGTTGGAGGCAGACCAAATTCTTGTTGATAAGTTTAGTTACAGATTTTTTGAACCAAAACGTGGAGATATTATCGTCTTTTTACCTACTGAAGAGTTGCAAAGAGAAAAATACAAAGAAGCAATCATTAAACGTATAGTTGGTTTACCAGGTGAAAAAGTAGAACTGAGAGGCGACAGAGTTTATATCAATAACAATTTATTCAATGAACAGTATCTTGCTCCTACTCAAGGAACACTCATTGATGTTTGCACATCAGGTAAGCAACCACCTTACTTGTCCCAACCTCAGACAATACCACTTAATTCATATCTGGTGCTGGGTGACAACCGTAACAACAGCTACGATAGTCGATGCTGGGGCGCTGTACGCCGTGATCTCATTGTTGGCAAAGCTTACAAAAGATTTTTGCCTTTCAAGCGAGTTGCTTCTCTAAAATGAGGAGACAGAAGAATTCTGTAAAATTGGTGGATAAATTAAATTTTTATTATTTGAAACTCTCGACTTTAGATGCGTATTGGTAATGGTAATACAAAACAATGCTCGCCAATTCCTAACAGGAATGAGCATTCTTAGTACCGCAAGGAGTTCGTCAAAAGTCAAAAGTGTTATAAATCAAGGCTTCGGGCTGTTTGAAATGGTTGCTTTATTTACAAAAGAAAGGCAGAAGTACGTTCGCGCAGCGTGTCCGTCAGGACAAGGCAGAGGGCAGAAGGTAAATTGTCGCGCAAATCATGCGCGGGGTGGGTTTAAAGCCCACCAAAATAATAAAAATGTATTTCGAGATGCGTAGCACGCGAAGCTCTCCGGACAGAAGCTTCTGTCCGGAAGACTTCGCAAGAAATACGGCGTCCTTGTTTCAATCCCACGTTTTTAAGCGTGGGTTTCCGTGACTCATAGCAGCATAGCTGCCCTCTGCCTTCTGAAGCCGTGCTGTACTAGCAACTTAGGTTATGACTTTTTTCTAGTACATATCGGCGGAAATAAACCACCCATCTGAAACAGATAAAAAGCTTACAGAATAAGTGTTCTTTCTTTTTACTTTTTACTTTTTACTTTTGCCTTGTTGTACTAGGTATCAAACTTTCTTTACTAAGTCACGTCGCGAAATGAATAATTAAAAATTGAAAAGCATAGAAATACAAGGTTTTCGACTGCTTGGGATGGTAACTCGATTTCCGCGCCCCATGTACTAATGAATCCATTCCCTACACCTGATTTCCCGCCTTTGGGAAGGAGCAATCTTTCTTTTATCTTCAAAGCATAAGCGAGGCTATGAGCGCTCGTTCCAACGCTCATAGCCTCGCTTATGCTCGTAGCGTCACCCTTCGGGCTAGAGCAGTCCTTTGTCATGAGTAATGGTTTCAGCCTTACTTAACAATTTTAACGTCCGCTCGCGTTTATTTCTGCTCACCTACTTAACGATCTATGACATCGTTAAACCTTGTTGAAGTCAAGGTGGAGTAAATTAAGATAAACTACCTGTGAGAGCAGGAAAACTGTTGCCGCCATTCTTTGTCTACAGCTTGATGAATCCACAACCCTCAAAGACAAATTTACTTTCAAAAGAAGACCGCGAGCTTCTTTTGCACTTACGAGAGCAGGAACCTGCCAAAACATTACGAGAACAACCTCTAACAGCAGGAGAACGTGCTGCCGATTTCGTCGCCTCCACAGTTGGCTCTTGGAAATTTATTATCACTCAGACTGTTATTTTAATCGCTTGGATAATTATAAATGTGACAGCTTGGTCCAAGCATTGGGACCCGTACCCTTTTATTTTGCTCAATTTAATGCTGTCGTTTCAGGCTGCCTATACTGGTCCAATTGTGATGATGAGCCAGAACCGATCTAGTGAGATTGATCGCAAGCGGGCGCAGCAAGATCTTGATTGTGATTTACAAGCAAACTTAGAAATTAAACTCGTGCATGAAAAGCTAAACAAGTTTCGAGAGGTTGAGTTACTCGAATTAAAAGTGAAGCTGGAACGTATAGAGAAATTACTTTTAGATGCCCAAGAACATAACTCTCATTAGCGATCTTTAACTTGGAGGTAACAACGTGCAAATCACTAAACGCAATGTCGAGTTGAGAGTTGATGACAGTTTAATGCGTGTCTACGTAGCAACCCCCAAGCCTACAGGACATTATCCAGGAATTGTCTTCTACAGTGATATTTATCAGTTGGGTAGTCCAATGATTCGTCTTGCTAACTACTTAGCAGGACATGGCTATGTCGTCGCAGCTCCGGAAATTTTTCATCGAACGGAACCAGTTAGTCTCGTGATGGAGCCAGACGACTTTGGGCGGATGCGGGGCAACGACAATGCGCGTCGAACTCCCATAGCGGGTTATGACGCTGACAACCTTGCTATGATTGAATTCCTTAAAGCAGACAGTTCGGTTTCGCCAGGTAAAATAGGCACTTTGGGGTTTTGTATTGGCGGACATCTCTCTTTTCGGGCAGCTTTGCAAAGTGACATCAAAGCTGCTGCATGCTGCTACCCTACAGGTATTCCCAGTGGCAAACTCGGTCAGGGGGTCGCTGATACAATCAAGCGAGTAAGTGAAATCAAAGGTGAAATGTTAATAGTACTTGGCACTCTCGATCCTCACATCCCAGAAAGCGATCGCTTAACGCTTATAAAAGCCCTTGAGAATGCCAGCATCCCTCACAAAATTGTCCTCTACGAAGCAGAGCATACCTTTATGCGTGACGACGGTTATCGCTATGATCCTGCTGCAACTACTTCTGCTTGGTCTGAAATACTAGCTTTCTTTGAACGTATCTTCGCGTTTTGAAGTAAATAACCGAACTTGACACCTTTATAGCAAAGTTAAACCACCATCTATCGGCAAAATAATCCCAGTGATATTAAGTATTGGTCATCAACTTTACAACAGCATGAGCAAGTTCTTCAGCCTGACCATGGAAATGATTACCTCTACACCCAGTGCCGCAGTTAGTTTTGCAACAGACAATCCCATCCGACTGCCACCACCTACAACTAAGATACGTTGCTCGTTTAGATTTAGATAAGGCAGTTGCTTTTGTTCTAACACATGTGGCATCTCACTTCAAAGCTGAAGCTTGCCGTCCACCTAAGCGTTGTCCCTGTGCAGCTGGTAGAACATTGACAGAGATTGTTGCATAAGAGCCTTGTTGCTGACCAATCATAATTAGGCGAATGAAATCACCTAAGCCTTCTACCAAACGAGCATTACGTAAAACCCCGGAATCCACTGGTAAAAATCCAATTTCCTCAGCAAGCTGCATAACTGTTTTTCGAGCCTGTTCGTGATCTCCTGCAACAAAGACCGAAACTTGATAATCCTTAAGTGGTTTAGGTGCTAATTCAAACACCTCTTGCGCTATTGTATTGAATGCTTTAACTACGTGACTATTGGGAACTTCTTTAGCTAGTTTCTCTGCCAGGGATTCCTCAATTGCCGGATAAGCAAATCCTTCAGGAATGTCTTGGTTGTTGCAGTCGATGATGATTTTACCGTTCAGAACTTCAGGATTGGATAGCAAATGCTTTGGCAAAATGCCACGTGCTGTCCACAAAATCACATCCGCAAAAGCCGCAGCCTCATCATTGGTACCACCTTGCGTTCCCAGTGCTGCGAATTCAGCCACTGACTTTCCTTTTTCGGCATCGCGGGAACCAAAAAAGACGTGATGCCCCTGTTGTGCCCAGAGAATACCTAGAGAACGTCCCATGTTGCCACTACCGATGATTCCTATTTTCATAACTTACAGTTTCAAGCCCCTTCCAGATAAGCGCACAAATACTATCCTGTTATATAGTATACGTGCAATTTTGAAGATAGGCGCTTGTGGTGTTGCCATCGCTTGATTGAAAGAGGCAGGTAGAGTTAATCAAACAAGCGTGTCGCCATGCCAGGGTATGAGATTTTCAATGAAGTCAGATTAAATTAAGTGCCAGTCTCTTTTTAGATATGCAAGAGACCACTATTCAGGCAGATGCTACTTGTTTGTGTGGTAGCAGGCACATAACGACAGAGACTGACGTACAGAAGAGTTTAGCCGCAATGCTAAACATTGCTCGGAAATCTTAACCCAAGTTGCGCTTGAGTATATATAGTAGGCAATGGGTAATTGGGAAAAAAGGCTACGATTATAACGGTTCCTTGATAATTATTTTTCCCATTACCTATTATTTATGACTAGCGTTGGTATATGTAACTAGCGCGCTTACGTTACAAAACTGTTCTTACCACTTATGATGGCTCTTGCCTAACGGGAACGTCTCCTATACCGCTTAGATTTGGCCACTTCTTTAGCTTTACGCTTGTGTTTCTCCAAGGGAGTTTCAAAGTGACGATGTTTCTTTAGATCTGGAAAAATTCCTGCCTTGGAAACCTCTCGCTTAAATCGACGTAAGGCTGACTCAATTCCTTCATTTTCACCCATAATTATTTGCGTCATTCTCTGTCCTCATTTAATTAACTGAAATTGGTGCTTGAATGGCTAGATATAAACAATCTAGTACAATGCAAGTAAAAAAGGGCAGAATCGTTATCTGCCCAAAATACCCGAGAGTTAAATTCTTTGTTTGGGATGAAACGATTGGACAAAGGACCAAGACTCATCTCAAAGCTTAGTAACGGCGATTGTATCCTCCTCCTCCGCCACCACTGCCCCTTCTGTCACCACCACCACCAAAAGAACCTCTGTCTTCACGCGGCTTAGCCTTATTAACTTTTAAATTGCGACCCATCCACTCAGCAGTGTCAAGGGCTTCGATCGCTGTAGCTTCTTCGGCATCTGATCCCATTTCTACAAATGCAAAACCACGTAAACGTCCAGTTTCCCTGTCTTTTGGTAACTGGACGCTCTTAACAGTCCCATATTCTGAAAAGACTTGCTTTAAATCATCCTCCGCAACTTCATATGATAGATTACCTACATAAATTGACATAAAACATCTCCAGAACCAAGTAGTGTAGAGATTTAGATTCGGAGAGACGCTTGTAAATGAATAAACACAAACTGCATAACCGAAAATAATCCTCGATCATAATAACATACAATTTCGGACCTGTAACTGAACTATAGATTATATTCCATAAGCAGTAGTAGCGTCCTTGTAACCCAAGTCAGATAAGCTCAACAAAGTATATAAACAATTGTAAAGTAATTCGCACTCGCATAACTTTGCTTCATTTTTCTGCCGTTATGTGTCTGAGTGCAACATTAGTGACAAATAATCAAGGAGTGTGGTAGGACGAGATCATACCATTTCAAGCCCAGGCATAAGCTTGAAAGTAGGATTTCAGTAATGCACATGAAATAAAAGACGGATTGATGTATGCAGAAAAGCCGATACAAGACCTACTTGAAAGGTAAGCTTTCTAACATGTAGCACGATAAATACAACGGTAATTGGATGAACCACTTGTAGTTCATCCAATTGGGTGAATGCGATGTCTTCCTTCAGAATATACCCTGAAAGTAATAGCGATCAGCAAATAACTTGCCTTATGAACCTTGTCTACTGAAGGTTGAGAGCTAATTATCCTCTGTTGCTTGTGTGTAAAAAGGTTAAAAAGTGGATGAAACTGTGAAAGTATCGCATACACCAGCTGATTCTCAACAAGGAACGTTACCCTTGCTGGAAAGAATTGCTGCAAATCTACCGGGGATGATCGTGCAATTCCTTCAACGACAAGATGGTTCTCAATCTATCCTGTATGCTAGTTCTGGGTGTCGGGAGCTATGTGAACTAGAGCCAGAAGAAGTGAAAAAAGACTTTCAATTTCTTTCCAAACAAATCCATCCACAGGATTTAAAAGCCTTTGACGAAGCTGTCGCCACCTCTAGTGCTACTCTCGCGCCTTGGCATTGGGAAGGTAGAATTATTACCCCCAGTGGCAAAATTAAGTGGGTTCAAGGAATATGCCGTCCGGAACGACAAGGAGGTGACGTTGTTTGGGATGGTTTGTTGATGGATATTACTGAACGCAAACAGGCAGAAGAATTACTACACATGAAGGCAAAACGCGATCGCCTGTTAGCACAAACCCTTTCCAGAATTCGCTCCTCCCTCAACTTAAACCACATTCTCCAAACGACAGTTAAAGAAGTCAGGCAATTTTTACAAACAGATCGAGTTTGTATAGCGTTGAAGGATACAGATGTTCATTCAAAAATTCTTGCCGAATCAGTAGATCCTCAATATCCATCAATCTTGGGGTGGAGAAGTGACAATGAAACTCATCCGTCAGAGTTTAAAAAACTACTCATGACCAATCGCGTGCGGATAGTAGAAGATATCACGCAAACAGCCGTATCTTCTCAATTGACGGCAATGTATCAACAATCTCAAACGAGAGCTAGCTTAGCTGTACCAATTATACTGGGCGAGGAATTATTTGGTGCATTAGTTGCTAACCAATGTAGTGGACCGCGTCATTGGACGGCTATAGAAATAGATTTACTTCAACAGATGTCAGAACAGGTGGCGATCGCAATTCAGCAAGCACAACTCTACCAAGAGCTAGCACAACTTAACACTAATTTGGAACGTCAAGTAGAAGAGCGCACCGCCCAATTGCAGCAAAAAATGCAGGAAATTCAAGAACTCAGCCGCGTGAAAGATGTAGTTTTGCACACAGTTTCTCACAATCTAAGAACTTCGGTGCTTGGTAACTTGATGGTATTAAATAATTTGCGGTGTAGTGAAGAGGTGAACATTACGATATCTCGTTCTATCGTTGATCGCATGATTCAAGGTAACGACTATCAATTGGCAATGATTGAGTCATTATTAGAAATTCATACAGGCGAAGAAGAAGTTGTACCTCACCTTGAAGAAGTTAATTTTAGCACATTGCTAAAGGCAGTTATCAAAGATTTGGAGCCAACGTTGAATAGACATCAAGTAACTATTAACAATTTGATTCGTGAAGATCTACCGCTAGTTGTAGCCGCTCCAATACAGTTGCAGAAAGTTTTTGTCAATTTGTTTACTTATAGTTGGCAACACAACCCACCAGGATTAAAGTTCACCCTGAAAGCCATAGTTGAGGCAGGAATGATTCGCTGTACGATTCAAAATAATGGCACGAGAATGAAAAAGCTAGATTGCGATCGCTTGTTTGATTTGTATGTATGCGCTCCACAAGCCCCTTGTTCCACAGGTATTGGCTTAAAAATGTTTCTTAGTCGGCGAATTATTAAAGCACATGGCGGGGAAATTGGTGTCACTAGTAAACCCAAAGGTGGGTTTACTTTTTGGTTTACATTACCTTTAGCAACTGCACCTAATTAACCGCTACTAGCGAACGCCTATGAAGCCAGCCCGCTCAATTGCCTCTTGCCCCTGATTTGTTAGTAAAAGTTTGGCATAAGCATCACCTACTTGTTTCGATTTTTCTTTATTCTGCTTAATAATCACATACAAGTTAGAAGTAATTGGATAACTGCCATTTTTGATTGCTTCAGTATTGATCTGGTTGCGCTGATGCGGGCATTGCTGTGGTGGCACGAGAGGTTCGCGGTAAGGAGGAATTGCCCGCGTGGAAGTAACACTCAGTGACAAAGGCTTCACCATACATTGTGGCACCAAGGCACGGGCAGAACCGTAATACAACCCGCCAGGAGTTTTGTTGACTAGGCGCAGTGCCTCCGTAGCGGAGTGGACGTACTGCAGGTTCGGGCTAGATGCTGGTAGAGCAAAATTTTTATCACCAGAGAAAACCACTGTGTCTGCATCTTCTCGGAGTTGGGAGAAAGGGGTAATGGGTAAATCAGGTCCGCCCAAGAGTTTCCAGTTGGTAATTTGCCCCTGATAAATCTGTTGCAACTGCTTAATAGTTAAGCTCGACACCGGAAGAGAAGGGTTAACAACCACTGCGATCGCATCAATACCTACCTGACGAGCAGTAAGTGTAAAGCCACGTTGCTGGGCTGTCGTTAATTCAGAAGGCGTCAGGGGACGTGAAGACTGAGCAAAGTCCAATTCCCCATTGAGCAACATGCGAATGCCTGAGGCTGAGCCAGGGCTTTCGTTAGTCGGGTTAACGTAGTGCAACTTTAATTCAGGATGTTCGCCCTGGATCTGGGAATCTACCATTTGCCTGATAGGTGCCCAAGCTGCACTACCACCATAATTGAATACACCGGGCGGAACAGAGGTAATTGACCTAAAAGTTGATCCAGTAGGTGAAGCTGTGCTTGAAAGTTTTTGGGAGGAGGAGTCAGCAGTCATTGCAGAGAATAAGTGAGACTTTAGCATCCAATAAAATATTCCGCCAATCACCATCAGTGTTAGCACTTTGCCAATAATTATACCTCTAACAAATACTCCTAGTTCTTCATTAATTAAGGGCTTTCTTTTGGTTTTCATATTATTATTTTTATTTATCTTGATGACATTTTTTGTAAAGGACAAGTAGTGGGCTCTGCTAGAAGTAAAGACAGTTTCGTTACTGAAGTTTTATGATCTCCTGCTATAAATACAACGTTAATGTTTAGTTGATGAAACTCTAATATATAGCTATATTAAGGTTCTGAAATTGGAGTTGGCGCATTTAGAGGTGAGCTAATGTGGGAAGGAAATTGAGTTGGTTGGAGCCGAACCGATATTTTTGGATAAATAAATATATAAAATAAAACTGCGACTCCTAGACTAGTGATAGTGCCAAAGCTTATTCCGGACAACAAAACAGAGTTTTTCTGTGGTAGCAAAGAACGAGTGTCAGTGCTTTGGTCTTTCACAACAAGCTGTTGAGGTTGGACTTGTAACTGTGACTCGATGAACTTACGTTGTATGTTTGCTGGGAGCAAAGGTAGCAAAGAATTACCAAGGGCTTTTTGCGTCTGTCGTATCGGGACTACGAGTTTTTGCCGCATAGTTGACTGCTGCGTAACGTACTCAGCTATCATTGCAGGCATTTGAGCTGGCGATGCTAGTCGCTGTATCGCTTGCAAAGCCTCACTTGCTGAATGGTATCGCTGTCGAAAATCATAGCGGATCATTTTGTCTAAAACACCTGCTAGTCTGGGGCTTACATGTACCAAATGATCCCAGATAATTTCAGCAGTATGTTCATCTTTTTGCAATTCGTCTGGCTTTAACCCTGTCAAGGCTTGAATCCCAACCATACCCACAGCATAAATATCGCTGCTGAGCCTGGGATAACCTGATGCCTGTTCGCTGGGCATATAGCCCGGAGTCCCCACAATCACAGTCATGTATGCTTGTGATTGAGTGTTATCTACACCAGTCCCAATTTGCTTAATTGCCCCAAAGTCAATCAAAACAATCTTACCATCACTTTTGCGTCTTATTAAGTTAGAGGGTTTGATATCACGGTGAATGACGTTATTTTGATGGACAAAGGTTAACGGTTCGAGAATACCCTGCAAGAGGTTAATCACATACTCCTCACTCCACAGCTTTTGGGGAATGAGTTCATCGCTTAATGAATTGCCTTCAATCAATTGCTGAACTAAGTAGAATTTCCGTTTTTCTTGAAAGTGTGCTAGCAGATGGGGAATTTGGTCGTGGATTCCCAAGCGATGTAAAAGTTGTGCTTCCGAGTAAAATAGGCGGTTGGCAACCTTTAAAGTCTCGCTGTCAGTTGTCAGAGGCTTAAGTTGCTTGACGACACACTTAGTGTTAAAAAGTTTGACATCTATAGCAACGTAAGTTTGACCAAACTTACTTACCCCTAAAGATTCGATGATTTTGTAACGTCTACCTAGTAGTTCACCCAACATAGTCACAAACAGTCATTATGCGAAACTATACTACATTCACTAAAAGCTTATCTAAAAATTCAGAGTAAATTTATGATTTTTAACCTTATTTACCACAGCGATGGCAACTTTTGCGCTTATAATGAATGGCACACTTCATCTACCTCCACACGACGCACATCTTTACTCTTGAAGGTATTGACAATTCAAATGGAATTTGCTCTGATTCGAGCCAAAGTAGAATATAAACAGACAAGGCTCACACTCAGTAGCACTCGGCTAAAAGAGCCAGACTGATAGCATATATTTACGTACTTTGTTTGAACGCAACTTGGTATCACTCATGGCAATCGGATTGAGAACAGTGCAGAAGTGGTGGAGAAAAGCTTTTTCTACAGATACGCTTACAGCGGATGTGATCTTCTCTGAATATAAAGCTTGGAGCAATCGCTTCATGTTGCAAAGGTTGCGTTTGGGACTGTTGATTGCCATTGGTTGTGAATTTACATTCATTTTACGAGATATTTGTCAAGCAGCTTTTCACTTTCCTGAACTGGCAAAGCTGACACCAGAAGTTAAAGACCTTATTTATACGATCAATATCTCGATATTTCCCTGTCTGTTAGGATGCTTAATTCTCCATAAGACTAAGATCGCTCGTCGTTATCCAGGGTTGATTTTTTTATGCCAATCTTTTTCCATTACTCTGGTTGAGCAAATTGTCGCCACAGTCAAAGGTTTTGCTTTTCCCGATCAATTAGCGTGGATCGCAACGTTCCTGACTCAAGCTACGTTGATACCAATTCGCTGGCATTTCCACCTAGCGTCACAGTTAGGTGTGTTTATTTATTACTTCGTGGTCAATACAGCCATCAAACTCAAACGACCTCCACCTTACAGTGAGCATCTGCTCTACGGTGTGACGTTAATTTTATCACTGTTTTGGATATGTTTGATCTGCGATTTAGCAGTGTATTTGTACGAACGACTGCAACGCTCCGAATTTTACGCCCGTAAAGAACTTGAGATTGCTTATGAGAAATTAGGTGTTGCAGAAGCTAAGTATCGCAGTATCTTTGAAAACGCAATTGAAGGCATTTTTCAAAGTACTCCCAACGGACGTTATATTACGGCAAATCCCGCATTAGCTCGTATACTTGGCTACTCTCATCCTGAAGAAGTCACAGCAAATTTTACTGATATCGAACACCAACTCTATGTCAATCCAAAGCGTCGGGCAGACTTTGTGCGTTTGATAGAAGAGTATGGCAGTGTGTCAGAGTTTGAATCTCAAGTTTATCGCCAAGATGGTAGTGTTGTCTGGATTTCGGAAAATGCATACGCCGTGCGCGATCACACTGGACAACTGCTTTTCTATGAAGGGATGATTGAAGATATTACCAAGCGCAAGTTAACCGAGGCAGCACTTCAAGAACAGTTTATTTTTTTACAGGTGTTAATTAATACTATACCAACTCCAGTATATTATCAGAATGCTCAAGGGGTATATGTAGGTTGTAACAGAAGTTTTGAAGAATCTTTGGGATTGAATAAACAGCAGATTATTGGTAGAAATGTGTACGATATCGCACCTAAAGATATGGCGGAGCAATACAAACAAGCAGACAAGGTATTATTTGAAAAAGGGGGAATTCAGACTTATGAAAGTAATGTTCTATACAAAGATGGAAAAAAGCATGATGTGATCTTTTATAAGGCAACTTTCTCTAAATCAGATGGCACTCTCGGTGGATTGGTAGGCGTGATTCTAGATATTAGCGATCGCAAGCACACTGAACAAGCACTACGAGTATTTTTTCATGCGGTTTCCCACGACTTACGCAACCCGGTGTTGGGGACTTTAATGGTACTGCGGAATTTGTTAAACAAGGCAGAGGCACAAGCAAGCAATTCTCCCTCTACCCCCCTCATCCCCGTACCGCGTTCGATTTTAGAACGGATGGAGCAAAGTAGCGATCGCCAACTTAACTTGATTAACTCGTTGATGGAAACTCATCTCAATGAAGTGCAAGGTATTGTCTTACAACTTCAAAGAGTGCAACTGCATACAATTGTGGAAGCAGCGATCGCTGACTTGCAAGCAATACTGACAGAAAACCAAGCGCTCCTGACGAATTCAGTGTCAGCAGATTTACCATTTATCAGTGCCGATCCCACACAACTGTGGCGAGTCTTTTCTAACTTGATTGTTAATGCTGTCAAACATAATCCACCTGGCTTAAGTATCACCCTCAATGCCGTCGTTCGGGAAGATAAGATTTATTGCACTGTCTCTGATAATGGTGTGGGTTTGAGTCAACAACAATGCGCGAGGCTATTTGATCTCTACTTCCGAGGCGATGGTGTCCGTAATTCTGTTGGTTTAGGATTGGGATTATACCTGTGTAAGCAAATTATCACTGCTCATGGTGGCGAAATTGGTGTAGAAAGCACAATGCAAGCAGGAGCAATATTTTGGTTTACTTTACCATTAAGAATGACAGAAGTTGGTGATAGGTGATTGGTAATTGGTGTGTGTTTTTCATTGAATTTGTTGCCTCAGTGATGGCGTTAAAATCATTAATCCTCTGACAACCTCTTCAGGAGTAGCTGTGCCATTGGTTATACGATCAGTGATCGTCATCACCTCCAAGGCTAGATTTGTCGGAATTCCGGTTGATGTTAGCCGCTTCAATTCCAGAACGTCGATACCTGCTGCCAATCCCTCCAAATACTCCTCTACAGTCACTCCCAAGTCTTCAATCTCTGACATCCGCATCATCTCCTAGTACAGATCGGCGGAAATAAACCACCCATCTGAAATAGTTAAAACCCTTACAAAATAAGGTTCTTTCTTTTTACTTTTTACTTTTTACTTTTGCCTTGTTGTACTAGTTACTTAAAAGTGCGGTACTACACCTTACATTCTATCAATTAAATCATTGGATATTGAGAGCAGTTACAAGTGTAAATTGACCGCGTCGTAGATACTTAAAGTTTACAAATGTAAGGAAAGCAAAATTTTTATTGCAAGAAAGTTAAATGCGACTTATTTCTTGAGAAACTATTTATTGAAAGAACAGTAGAACTGATCATGAACGCACAAAGACACAACTCAAGGGGACAGCAGCAGGAGCAATGGATAAATTCCTCGCCCAAACCGAGAGATTGGTCATGGCCGTTCTGGCATGCTGTACCACTCTACCCCTACGGTAGGCGGCGAACACTTTGCAGAGAAATAGTTCATAACAGTATTTGGATATTCGATCAGCTTCAAGGTACGCTCTACACCGTCGTGCCGATTCGTATGACTGTCATAAAACTTTCGACAGGCGGTTTCCTCGTATATGCACCCGTTGCTCCAACAAGAGAGTGTATCCGCATCCTCAAAGAATTAGTCGCTCTTCACGGTGACGTTAAATATATCATCCTACCAACGAGTTCCGGTCTGGAACACAAAGTTTTCGTTGGTCCCTTTGCTCGCTGCTTCCCTTCTTCACAGGTTTTCGTTGCTCCCCATCAGTGGAGTTTCCCGTTTAACCTACCACTCAGTTGGCTTGGCTTTCCCCAAAAACGTACTCAGGTACTCCCAGAGGACATAAGCGAGGCTCCCTTCTCTGATGAGTTCGACTATGCAGTACTAGATATTAACCTGGGACAGGGATCTTTCGGAGAAGTTGCACTCCTCCACAAGCGATCGCGCACCTTACTCGTGACCGATTCTATCTTGTCTGTGTCAGAAGATCCACCTGCGATCGTCCAATTAGATCCGTACCCCTTGCTGTTTCACTCCAGAGATAATGCCTCTGAGGTGATTGAGAACAACGAAGCAAACCGTCGCAAGGGATGGCAACGCATTTCATTGTTTGCAATTTACTTCCGTCCGAGTGCGCTTTCCATGACTGGATTGTGGCAGACGTTACGCGATGCTTTAAAAGCACCGGATCACTCAGCAAAGGCGTATTTCGGTTTATTTCCATTTCGATGGAAAGAGAATTGGAAGCAGTCATTTGATGCACTACGAGGGCAGGGGCGTCCATTTGTCGCACCGATTCTGCAAACCCTCATTCTTCCCCAAGCACCAAAACAAGTGCTTGACTGGGCTGACAAAATAGCAACTTGGGATTTTCAGCAGATTATTTCCTGTCACTTTGATTCCCCAATAGAGGTTCTTCCGCACCAATTCCGCAACTGCTTTAATTTTCTTGAGAAGAAACCTTCCGCTCTAATCGATATATCTGAAAGCCCCAACCATCCCTTACCGGAGGAAGACTTTCGCTTTATCAGGGAACTGGAAGCAGGTTTAATCCGAAGTGGCATCGCGACACCAGTACATGAGTTGGTGTCAGCAGCTACAGACAGCGATCGCCTACGCTAACCTCCCAAAAAGCCAGTCGCTATCACCGTCGGAATTTCCTTCGCTATCTACTTGAATTTAAAGTTAGCTGTTTAATTTGGCTTTCAAGTCGGGAATTTTCATGAAGTAAAGCTTTTCTACGTGAGATAATATGAATCGTTTGGTCATTGCGTTACGATTGATAAAACTGATAAACAAGCGATCGCTATGGTTGTAACGACAGCCAAATGGACAATTTCTGAGTATCACTGCATGATAAGCAGGCATCTTGGACGCTTGACATGATTTACTTATCAAATGAACTTGTTTTCGAGGTAATTCCAGAACGAGTAAGCTTAGCATAAAGGAATTTTTCTATTAAGCAAAATAAATTTTAAAGGGTTCGCAAAGAATACCCAAGATTTGATTTAACTGCGTAATGAAGTATTCAGTTAAATCAATTTTTACTACATTGTTTTCTAACATCAAAAATTTCCAGTTTGTGCCCGTGGAAACTGCTCCATATACTATTTTATGTTCCACTCCCTTACGAGCATTAAATATTTGAGCGGCAACCATTTGAGCTACACATTGTCCTAACCCAATGCGGATATCATTATCTTTTGCCTCTACTAAAGTTAATACGGGAGCGGTAACAAGTGATTGATTACTTGATGCGCTTAAGATAAAATCACAAGCACCTGTTAAACCTTTTGAGTCATCAACATTAAATGTATTACCAGAAAAATAGCCTATTTGATTTTTGTACTTGCGCCTTATTTCTAGCAAAATTGGAGTAAGAATCAATTCAGAACGAGCTTTCGCAGTACTAATACTTACTGCTAAATCCAAAGTTTCCGAAACTTTCCCTTTTTATGTCCCTTGTTGCAACTACTCGTAAATTAGGAATCAGCTTTTTTGAGTATATGCAAGACCGTATTTCTAAGAATTGTAAGATACCGTCCTTGGGAAGTATTATTAGATCTAAATGTTTTCCTAAGCATCAGCCTCTGTCAGGCCTTGAAGAATTACTTTGTATGTCAGGATAAACACTCTTATTGTTAATTTACTCATCAAATTAAAAACTAATTTTGAGCACCTCACTTTGGGGCACTGCTCCCGGTTGATATTGGAATCGTGATCGCTCCCGTATGGATATTCCTTAATCTACATCGGTTGACATTGGAATCGCGATCGCCCCCCGGTCAATATTCCTCAACCTATATCGGTCGATTTTCATTTCACATCATAATCTGGGCTTTACCGATTAATTACGCAACAGGTATTTTTCAGGGCGCTCCCCCGTTCACGGTTACCACTACCCCCGACTTATTGAGCCGATACTAAATAAGTATATATTATTAACGAGCGAGTTAAGAAACAAGTCAACGCAGAGGTGTAGTAACTTGTCAATTACTTTAGCTAGATTAACCAGAGAATTTTTAGACCGTCCAGGTTTAAGTAAGAATACACGGGATTCCTACGAATTTACCTTAATGCCCTTGTTAAAAGAATATGGACGGTGGTCAGTGGAAATTATCAGCCGACAGGAACTTTGTGATTACTTGAATCATTTGACACATATTTGTCTCACTACTCATCATCGTCACCAAGCTATCATTCAAGCTCTGTTTAACTTTGCTGTAGAACAGGGGTATTTAAGTAATAATCCGATCGCTGGTTTAAAAAGACGCAAGCTTGATCCAGAAAAAGGAGAATACGGAACTGATGAAGTTATCCGCTACCTCACGCCGGAACAGCTTACGGTTTTGTACAAACTAGTGGCGACGGATTTGAGAATGAATGCTTTGGTGCGGTTGCTTCACCGTACTGGAGCAAGAATTAGTGAGCTATTAGCGTTGGATTTAGAGAGTGTTGACCAACGTTGTCGGAAATTTCAGGTGGTTGGCAAGGGAAATAAACAGCGGTGGTGTTTTTACAGCGACGATGCGGCGAGCGCCCTAGAAAAATATCTCCTCTACGAGAGGCATCCCCTTTGCAGTGCGCTTTTTACGGCAGAGCAACCATTGACGGGAAAGGTAAGTCGCTTACAGCGGTTTTCACATGAATAGACCACAGTGAGCGAACCAACCCCAAGCATC
>CALMVQ010000219.1 GCA_937873135.1 uncultured Scytonema sp.
CCCGCAAGCGGGGTGGGGAGCTTTGGCGTCAGCCACAAGAGGGGTGGGGTTCTTTAATTATGGGTGACTCGACGGACATGATAGATCTCAAATTTTTCTGCTTCTCTGTGTCACCATGTTTCCTTATCGGTATTAATGATCAGTATTCAACTGAACCTAATAGAAATGTTGCGAAAATTAATTATGCGTTCGTCAAAACCCTTAGTAGGGGCGAACGACCGTTCATCCCTACATCATTTCTGGATATGCCTAATATCAGTCTTTAACTTCTTTGCGACCTGTTTTTAGGGCATTTGGCAGCGCTCAATGTAGGAGTGTAATGAAGGTAATTTGAATTGGGAAAAACATCATACTGTGTATACTTTTCACTTCCATTATTCAGTATTACTGCCGAAGTGCAATGTTTCACCTATGTGCTTTAATCTAAACGTACAGGTGCAAAAAGCGACTCTTCTAATAAAAGTTTAAGTATTCATCCGGAATATTTTGGTCTACCTTGGAGCGCACATAAAAATATTCCGAGTCACCCTCAAATATTTGCTTACATGAAACCTATAGACCTATTTAAGATAGGTTCAATTTTTGGTGTCATTTGACGATATTTGGTTTAGGCACAACTTGCAAGAGTTGAATAGTTCTAAGGTACCGTGATGCATTCTATCCCCGCCTCTAGCTAAAGGAGGAGACGGGGAAGAGTCAAAACAAGTTCCCTATTAAGAAGCAAGGTAGCTGTGAAAAAGTTTAAGCGCAGAAAGAAGATCTTTTCTAAACTTTCCATTCTGTGTGGGATAGCAGTGTTTTCTCCTGTTGTTGTCGTTAATGAACCAACAGTTAATGCAAATACCCCCTCTCAATTAGGGCTTTCTGAAAAGGTCGCTCTCAACGCAGCAGACAATAGATGTGTTACTGCTAATAGTTCTGACGATAAGCTTTTTCCCGAGAGTATTGCGATTAATGTTAAGACTCGATATGGAGCCAAGGGTGATGGTGCAACAGATGATACTCAGGCCATCCAAAAGGCGATTCGGGAGAACATAGGTACAAACAGTGTTCTGTATTTCCCTCAAGGGACTTATCTTGTGAGCGATCGCTTGGAGTGGAAAGATACAAACGGCAACTGGCAATCGCAGCTTAGGCTCCAAGGACAGAACCGGGCAAATACTATTATTCGCTTGAAGGACAATGCAGCTGGTTACAATGACAAGAGCAACCCTAAAGCCGTCGTCTATACCGCGTCGGGTAACTACACGCAGTCTGGTGGAGGTAAAGACTATGTTGGTAAGGGAGAGGGGAACGAGGCTTTTGCCAACTACATTGAAGACATGACGATTGACACTGGTAATAACAGTGGGGCGATCGCACTCGATTATTTGTCAAACAATACTGGTGCTGTTCGCAATGTCACACTTCGCGGTCAAGGACCTATTGGGCTTGACATGACTCGAGCGTGGGTTGGTCCTGCTCTAATCAAAAACGTCATTGTGCAAGGCTTTGACTCCGGAATTGTGATTGGGGGCGAAGTCAACGGTATGACTCTCGAACACATTAGTCTCTGCAATCAAAACACTGTTGGTCTACAGAATTTGGGAAATATTGTCGCAATACGAGATCTTTGGAGCAGTAATAGTGTCCCAGCGATACGCAACACGGGCGTTACCGGTCTTCTAACGCTTGTCGATGCCAATCTTCAGGATGGCAGTCCCTTAGTAAATGCTATTGAGAACAGTAGCCGTATGTTTGCCCGGAATGTCAGTTCATCTGGCTATCTATCTGCAATTCTGCAAGATAACAAGGTCTTGCCGGACATTAACGTCAAGGAATACACCTCGAACACTGCTTTGAGTTTATTGACATCTTCCTCTACCTCTCTCAATCTTCCAGTTGAGGAGCCTCCAAGCTTTCATGATAATAATCTGTCAAATTGGGCAAACGTTGAGGATTATGGTGCAAAAGGAAAAAACGCAGATGGCAGCGAAGAATGGGGCGATGATACGGATGCAATTCAAAAAGCGCTGGACTCAGGAAAATCCACTGTTTACATTCCACCCGGTCGTTACTATATAAGTGATACCCTACATGTCCGGGGAAATGTTCGCAAAATCATTGCGATGAATGCTACGCTCTCTCCTAGTGGGGCAGCCTTTCAGGATGCCAACAATCCGAAACCATTCTTTCGGATTGAGGATGGAACAGCATCTGAGGTGACCATTGAACGTGTTGGGATCACAAACCTGACTCCAAATGCCTCACCTGGATTGATTGGTTTTGAACATGCTAGCTCCCGAACACTGTTTTTAAAGGATATGAGCTGCTGCTCATGGAGACCGAACGATCAGAAGTATGTATTCCGGAACACGTCAGGAGCCGGGAAGCTGTTTATTGAGAATGTCTCTGGTGAAACTTGGCGCTTTGAGAATCCGCAAAAGGTATGGGCGCGTCAGCTAAACCCTGAAGGTAGTAATGAGAAGATTTTCAATAACGGCGGGAAGCTGTGGGTGCTAGGTCTAAAGACGGAAGGAGATGATGTCAACACTGTGATCCATACCATAGGAGGTGGTGCAAGCGAGCTATTGGGAGGACTTTTATATGTGACTAAGAGCGTGTCACCTCAGGAGATTGCTTTTATCAATGACAACTCTCAGGTTTCACTCTCTTATGCCACAAGAAGCTATGGATATAACGATTTCCAGATTCAAGTTCAAGATATACAGGGGTCTCAAACCCTGAAGCTCACTCGCGATCAGGTTTTCCAGTACACCAATGGTAGTACAGTACCGCTCTACGTAGGAGGGCAGAGTAAATAAAAATAATGTGTTACTGACATAGGAAAAAGCTTCCAACTGTAAAATAGACAGGATCTACGTACCATGTGCTATAAACTCCAATACAGCTCGGTTAGTGATGTCCAGATCTCGCCTATCCCCCAGAGCCCTTAAAAAGGGCGGCTATATTCCCCCCTTAAAAAGGGGGGATCAATTCTTAACCGAACCGTATTGCTATGAACCCGATTTCTTTGTAAGTATTTCCTTCGGAGCAACCGATTTTTGGGATAAAAAACTGAGATTCTGTGCCCAAGCATAGTTAGACACCATTGGTAAGGGCGAACGGCCGTTCGCCCTTACCAATGGTGTAGTTCATTTAGGTGAAAATTGCTGTAAATTAGGTATTCTTCTGGCGGTTCGGGAGTAAACCGTTTTCCTTCTGCGATCAAGCCTCTGCCTCTACCTTTCTGTGTAAAAAGTCAGGCAAATGCTTAGTCTGACTGACGCCATGCATAGAGAAGGCGACGTTCCTGCCAGGAGCATGCTTGAAAACCATGGCCTTGCAAATGTTCAATTAAAGCATCAAGACTACCAAATTCTGGATGATATTCTAGCGCAATACGCTTTACTTTTTCCAGCAAAGAATGTGAGCAATTCATTAATATTGCAAATTCTATGCCCTCAATATCCATCTTTAAAAAATCTATTTTAGATAAGCCGTTTATAAGATTTTCAAAGCCGACCTGAGTAACTGTTATAACGCCTTTGGAACCAGATTCAGGATGAAAATCTTGAGCGGGTACAATCATGCTGCATCCTGGATCTTCAGCCAAATAAAAATTTACTGTTCCGTCTGAAAGTCCTACAGCTGAATTGAAATGCTCAACATTTTTCACCCCATTAATTTCTAAATTCTCTACCAAAGATTGATAGGTTTCAGGAGAAGCTTCATAGGATATCACCTTTCCTAGTGGAGCATTCTTAGCTGCAAAAGTTGTGAATATACCTTTGTGAGCGCCACAATCTACAATAATATCTGTTGGTGAAATTTTAAAACCGGGTAAGCTTGTATATTGTTCATCAATGAACATTTCACTTATGAATTGACAGTCCAAAGTGTTAGATTCAGCCACAAAGTTTATTCCATTCCTCAATTTGTATAAAACTTTTTTTCTAGGTAATAAATGAAGTCGATCAAAAAACCACAGAGGAAAGTTTTTGTAAGCAGCAATAACTGAAAATGTCCTTTTGGCTAAATAGCCCAATTTTGCAAAATGCTTTAACATGGCTAGCTCCGATTCTTTATATTGGATTTAGAATTTTGCCTATTTAATTAGATGCAACTGAATAAGAAGGTTGATTAATATCTTCATATAGCTTGAGGTAATTCATAGCCACTGTACGCGGCTGGAAATATTTTTGAGCAAACACTTTTGCCTGCTCTGACCAATTCACAAGCTGATCTGGTTGCTCAAAAATTTTTGACAACTGAAGCGCAGCTTCTTTCGGGTTTGATGGCAATACACAACCGAGGTCGTGCTGAGAAAAAAGTTCAGCAAAATTAGGTACATTACTCACTGCACAAGGTAAACCTAGATGCATTGCTTCAGCAATGGAAAGAGGAAAGCCTTCCCAGCGAGAAGTTTGAATGTAAAGGCTAGCATCAGCCAGGACTTGAAACTTATCTACTCCAAAAACTGGTTTATGAAAATGAACATTACAAGGACAGTTGCGTCGAATGCGTTCTAGCCACCTCTTTGTATTGGAATCCTCAGTTCCATACAAATGAAATTCAATCTCCGGCAGTAAGCGTGCAATTTCCAGTAATATATCTATCCCCTTATGTAGAACATCAAAACGACCTAAGTAGACTAGTCGTTTAACACCCACATTGCCTTTCCAGTTTTGCTCCCCTAACTTACAAGTATCAAAAGGATTTGCCACCCAACGGATTATGCCTGAGTAACGAGGTGCAAAAGCACGCACCGTTTTTTCCTCTTTAGGAGTTACCACAGTAATCGCAGATGCCTCATAAAATCTGCACTTCTCTGCAATCAAACTATAAACAATTTTTTTTGCCCACCCGCGCAACGAGTCTAATCCACCATTTGGAGTAATCACATAGGGAATTTTACGTTGGACTATATTCTTAGCTAAAGTAGCTTGCTTAGGAACAAACACAGAGTGCATATGCACAATGTCCGGAGCGTCAGAAGAAAGAAGCGACTCTAGCATTTTCAAGTCGTAACGCCAGGTATTAGCTGGGATGTGGACTAACTTAAAATCTGCTTCCTCAGATAATACCTTGGCAGCTTCATCTGGTGGAGAATGTAGCAACAGAGTCACTTGATGACCCAGCAAAGCTTGCTCTCTAGCAACTAACCAAACAGTTGTATTTACTCCATCCACTCTTTGTGGAGAAGAAGAACAACCAACATGCCAAATTTTCATAGTGATGTCCAAAGTGCTTTAGTTTTTAGATATTGTCTAAGGGCTTAAGACAAAGTTGTGGATATATTTCTGGTAAAAACTCAGTCATAGTAGATGATTGCGGACCAAAGGAAAAATGTCCAGCAAACAAGTTGTGAATTACAATCATAACTTTGGACATTTCTCTACATTCTTTACAGAGATATTCTTCATCCATACCCAGTCCACCTTTTTTTAATGGAGTTCTAAAGCCGCCTATTGCTTCCCAAAACTCTCTCTCAAACAGAATGGCTCCAATACTAAATCGATGAGGGACTGCTGAGTATTAGTTTTACAGGATTAACTGATTAGTTGAGATTTGATATCAGGTTGTTATTTTTTCTCATTGATCTGGAGATAATCGCTCCAAAATTCATTGGAAGTGAAGTGTTTAAAACTTCTTTTCCACTCTGAACTGACTGATGACCATCGAATATAACTATTAGTAATGAGTTTTAACCACCTAATTAAAATTCCAATACCAGAAGGGTGACTCATCTCATACTGATAAACATTGTTGTTTCCTTCCATAAGAATAACGACCCGCTTTTTCCCAAAAACCTTTGTCCACCTATCAGAGTAGTCAGAAGTAACATAATACAAGACATCATCACCACTTAGTAAGAAATTTGGAATTAAATGACCATTGAGAGTAAGTATACTCATAATTGTCTTGAAAGTAGGTTCCACATTGTTTTTGTAACTAAAAGTACTATTCTGTTCATCCTTAGATAAACTAGTCTGTAAATTTTGGTTCTTATAGTTTTTTGCTTGTGCTAAAACATCAGTATGTAGCGTTTCGGCATCGCTATTATTAATCAGTACTGGTCCTTTCATATAATCTTCAAAGCCTTTGAGAATCATTCCTGCAGAATTATAATCAAATAGAAAGATTTTATGTAGTATTGATTTTGTTAAAAACTTAACTACGTCTAAATATTTCACAGAGTCATAAATAGAATGTGTGATTAAATAGTTTCGACAGTCATAATAATTTATCCAGCTAAGACTCTTTGCATAGAAAGGTTCATGCCAAACTGCTATGCCTGGAAATGCTACTATTGTTTTACTAATATATCTTGTAATCCTTAAGCCAAATTCTACGTCATCTGCTCTTATAAAAAAAGGCATTGGTAATCCCGTTTCATTTAGTGTTTTTAAAGAAAAAGATAAAAACCAGAAACCACCGTAGTCAGGTCTATCTTCTACAAGAATACTATTAAAATTCTTTTTCAGATTAATGTTACTCTTTAAAGCTAGAAGCGAAAAGGGATTATCTTGAATCCTTCCATCGCTGTCCGACCATTTACCAAAGAGTGCTCCCGCCTCATACAATTCATACTTTTTATAGAGATCTAACATACTACCAGATATGGCAAAGTCCTGGTTGGCATACTCGTATAAAGTAAAAAGCCTGTGAATAGATTCACTTTCAAGCTCTATATCATCATCCATGAATAAGAAGTGTGTATAGATATTCTCCTGTAGAGCTTGAATGAGTCCTCGAGTAAATCCTCCTGCTCCACCCACATTTTTGTTATAAAACAATTGAACATTTTGGTGTTCAAATTCATCCTCTTTTAAGGTTTTACCATTATCAACAACAAAAACTTTAAAATTCTTTTCTGATAGCACATCATCTTCCAAAATAACGCTGACAGTCTTTTTAACAAAATCTTCCTTTCTAAAAGTGCAAGTAATAATACCTAAAGACACTTCCCTAATCTTAGGTTGATTGGTTGCAAGAAATCCTTTTATAAATGAACCTCGCTCACTTAAGCAAATTATTTCAAGATAAAGTCTACCAGCATCATCACTGCGCCACGAACTTGGTAGTGAGATTTTTACAGGCTCTGAAGGTTGACAGTTTTTAAAGCTCTCTGTATGAACAAGTTCTCTGTTTTCTCTACTATGCTGTTCTCTGTAGAGATAGACTTGAAAATCACCTTCAAGCATCAACAAGTAATAGAGTTCGGAAAGTTCAGTATATTTAGCATAAAATTTTTCATAAAATGAATTAAAATAAGTGTTTAAAGATAAAAATCCATTTTTAATTAGGACAATATCTGTGTGTTTTGTATGGAAATCTAGGGAAGCAAACTCATTGCAATTTATGTATAAGTTAGAGGTTTCTGGTGTACGTGGAAATTGAATTCTGCTAATTACATTCATCTGCTTTATGCTCACTTTTTAGATATTCCCTGTTTGAATAAATAAAGCACCCAGATTAGATAATCACTATTCATAAAATAACTTTATATAAGGTGGGTAACGCGCTTGGCGTTTTTCAAAAACTCATTTTCCAATAGTGAGCGTTACGCACCCTACTCTAATCAATAATGGTGCCTGATTTCATTGATATGATTCGATCATGCTGACATTGAATTGACTATCTGTTTCTCAAATACACCCAGCGCTCGCACCACTGCTTGATCCATGTCGTAATACTTGTAATCAGCAAGTCTTCCGGCAAACAGCACTGTACCGTTGAGTTTATCTATTTCTTTCTGATAAAGATCCAGAAGCTCGCGGTTCTTCTCATTGAGGATGGGGTAATAGGGGTCGTTTTTACCCGGTACGTAAGCTTGAGGATATTCCATCACTAAAGTTGTTTTGGGTGAGGTTTGTCCTGACAGGTATTTCTGTTCGGTGATGCGGGTGATGTCGTAGTCGTTAGGATAGTTGACTGTCCCAACCTCTTGATATGACTCTTGATCCAGAGTGTCGAACTGAAAGCGCAAGCTGCGGTAGGGCAATTCGCCATACATGTAATCGAAGAAGGTATCAATTGGTCCGGTGCAGAGTATCCGATTAAACGTAACGTCGTTGATCACCTCGCGGTAATCTGTATTGAGTAGTACCTTGATATTGGGGTGAGCCAACATTTTACGGAACATTTCAGTGTAGCCAAGCTTGGGCATTGCTTGGTAGGGGTCTTGAAAATAACGGTTGTCGCGGCTGATGTAAACTGGAACTCGTCCGGTTACTCCCCGATCCAGTTCCTCTGGTTTCACACCCCACTGCTTCATTGTGTAGTGGAGGAAAATATTTTCATAGATGTAATCAGCAAGGAAAGTGAGGTCGCCACTCGCACTCTCACGCAGTTTCAGGATAGGTACCTTAACCCCAAAACCAAAGTTTTCTAGAAGCAGATTTTCTAACTTTTCTGCATATTTTGGCGGAAAAAGGGCATAGAGCGAATTGATATTAAAGGGGATAGGAACCTTCTTTCCTTCGACAACTCCCAGCACATGGTGATGGTAATATCTCCACTCAGTAAATTGAGAGAGATAATCCCAAACTTTTTTGGATTTGGTGTGGAAGATGTGGGGTCCGTATTTGTGAACTAGAATGCCATGCTCGTTGTAGTAATCGTAGGCATTGCCACCGATGTGATCCCGTTTCTCTACAATAAGTACTCTTTGCCCAAGCTCATTAGCCACTCGCTCAGCGATAACGCAGGCAGAATAGCCAGCGCCTATGATTAACCAATCAAATTTCATCTAATTTCACTTCCCTTGAGAATAAAAGTTACACTTACTATATAAAATTGCTTATGTAATTTTTATATTTATAACGAACAAGTATAATACAAACACTTGAATTACCGCTTCTGAAAATATCCGATTTTGACAAGATAAAATATGCTTGTTAATTAAATTATCTTCACAGAATCAATCAAGTAATAGTTTTAGCTCCCTTACAAATTTATCTATTGGATCTTGAGGAATTACTTCTCGCACACTCACATATGCCTCTTTACCAATTTCATACCATGATTCTCTTCTTTGCCAAGCTCTCTCCATTGCATCATCCAGACACTCAGCTTTAGGTGCCATTGCCACAAAACCATTAATATTATCCTCGACTAATTCTGTATTTCCTGCAACGTCAGTAACAATGCATAACCTGCCACATAGCATTGCTTCTACAACTGCTAGAGGCAAGCCTTCATACCTAGAAGGCAAAATTAAGGCATGATGGTCAGCCCAGATAGCTTCAACATTATCTACAAAGCCACCGAACTTTACATTATCCAACTTCCATAAATCTTTTAAGCGTTTCAGGGTGTTTCGGTGAGAACCTTCTCCAAAAAGAGTGACTTCAATCGGTCTGCTTTTCCACTTTTGGGAGCGAAGTACCTCGAACAGTATGTCTTGCCCTTTACTACCAGGTTCTAAGCGACCTACACACGCTAACTTCAGTACACCTTCATCTTTAGGCCATGATGGAGCCACGTTATAAGATACGTTGTATGGATTTCTAACAATCTTGGCATTATTAAGTTCTATTGCCAGCTGCTTTACCGTAAGTTCCAAATTCCTCTGAGATACAAAAAAACATTTTTCAGCACTTACATAACCCTTTGCTGCAAAAGCAGCAAACTCATCAGATGGCCAATATTTTTCCGCTACAGCGTGAATAATAATAGCATAGGGAATATTTCTTCTTAAGCAGGCTTCCATCCAACCTTTATCTTCATAACTGTATCCAAGGGAAATAACGACAAAATCTGGTTTGAATTTATTCAACCACTCTAAAAATAATTTATGTTTAAAAACTTTAAAAGTTAACTTGCCAATAATATTTTTATCATACCATCTACGTCCTATATAGCAACTTAACCGCTCCAGTTCCTGAATCTTTTTTGGAGTTTGCTTCCAACCTTTAACGTTGGCACCAATAGTAAAACCTTGAGTAGCCATTTTGATAGCAGTCTGTGACCATAATTCTTCACTACCTGCCCACTGTGTCGTATCATTAGTAGAAACAAAAGCAATCTTTTTCATAAACAAAATATTTTTGTTGATAAAAGTAGTTTATAAGTCATAGCTGGTAGTAGTAGTTATTACTACTATGATAGTTTCTTTAAACAGCAATTTCATTTTATATATTGGTTTCAAGACAAGTTTATTCAATAATAGTCTTGATACAGGCTTTGATAACGCGAGTGCAGGTATTTAAGGTCTACAACTTATAGGTAATAACCTTGGAATAAATATCCAATGTTTGAGAAGCGATTTTTTCCCAATTAAAGTTCTCTTCTACAAAGGATCGTGCTGCTGCACCTCTTCTGTATTGCTCCTGTGGATCATCAATAAGCCTCATGACTGCCTCTAGCATTCCATTTACATCTCCAACTGGTAGTAAG
The DNA here is from genome assembly GCA_937873135.1 of uncultured Scytonema sp. GTDB lineage: Bacteria > Cyanobacteriota > Cyanobacteriia > Cyanobacteriales > Nostocaceae > Rhizonema. The sequence goes on from CALMVQ010000219.1 coordinate 10,384, forward strand.
TCAGCAAAGTTACTTCTAGTGTAATCAAGTAGCCCTCCTACATGATTAGAAACTACAGGTAAACCACAAGACATAGCTTCTAGAAGTGCATTATTGGCAGTACTATCATAAATTGGCAGCAATAATAGACTAGCTTGCTGATAAATTGTACGTAATTGTTCATCTGAGAGTTCCGCATACCACGCAACTTGTTCATGACGAGCAATTCTATATAATGCTGGATTATCTCGGCTATGCCTTGGCAAAATTATGTCAAATCTAATCTTTGGGTTTTGAACGATTACCCGATCTACAATCTCTGCAAGTGTCTGAATATCACGTAACCAAGTCCCAGAAAAAACACAGCGTGGATATCTTTGAACTTTATTATGGTCTTCAATTTCAGGCTTAGGTTGAAAGAATGCAGTATCTACACCGTGGGGAACAAAAAAGACACGCCCAGGAAGGTACTGTTCAAAATACAAGACCTCCCTTTTTGCAAGAACGATTAAAGCATCCAAGCCAGCAATACTGTCTACATAGCGATGCATCAAACGCCACCAGCTAGCTGGTTGATGAGCTGTACCTACAATCTTTAGAGATAGTCGTTGTTTCCAGTTCAGTAAAATCCCTAAATTTTCCTCTACATAATTCATGTGAAGTAAATCTGGTTTCTGGGTAATAGTCTTCCACAGAACTTCTAATTCAGCTAAAGTACTGGAAATGTCGTAGAATGAGGCAACTTTTGCTCCTTTACCTATACGTGAAAGAATTCTTCGGCTGCCTTTAGGAAGATTTTTCCCATGTTGTCTCCAGACACTAGAGTAGTTAACCGTATCCATTTGCTTAATAGCCTCACAGACTTGGTCGTAGCCACTGTGATTCCCCATCCAGGGTAAACGTTGGCGCAGCCATAAAATTTTTGGTTTCATATTTTTAGAGTACTTCACTTCTTTTTTTCGGTAATCATACTTCCTGTTCCGTTACTATTCAGTTTTCGAGTCAAGCGATCACGCCTTTAACCGATCATCAATGCCTAACTTTGGCAGTTGTACCGCTAATTCCTTAGCTGGCAGGCGCTCTTATTTAACCAGTTGGCTTTCCCATTCTGCCAGAGTAGGTATTTAATTCCCAATCGCATCGTACCAGCATGACAACAACCGCTCTATATGTTGATACGAACCTTGCCAGAGTTGTAATCCCTGTTGCATACTGGCAATCGCACCCTTTGCTGATTTATGTACGCACTGTACCAACCAATTCAGATGATCTGGATAATATTTCAGTTTTTACTACCTCAAGATAAGCTGTGCCAAATTCTCGATCAGGCTCCAGATAATTACCTTCAGCCCACTCATTCCAAGATTTAACAAATATGATTCTTTCTTCTGGCTCCATACTTGAGATCAGCGCTAGCCCATTTCTCAAGTTGCTTCTAAAAAGTTCAGGAGTGGAATTCTTGAATACAAGTCCATTTGCGCCACTTCTGGGTGTATTGTCCCAATTTGGAATAACGCTGGGAAAAAACTTTCTATTAGGAGGTACTTGAGGGAAAGCGTATTGGACTATCTGGCGGTAGTCATAAATTCTTGGAATAGAAAAGTGATCTCGCAGAAATTGCCTAAAGTCTTTCTTCAGAATTTTATTGGAAATTTTATCAATGAGCCTGCGTGGAATACGGCGCAAAATCTCTCCCGGAACATGGAGAGTGAGAGCATCAAATCCATCACTTTTATGGTCCCAAAATTCATTTGCTGTGATCCCTATGAAATAAATACCTGGAAGCCCTACTTCGTGTGCTAGATCACGCCAATGATCGCTAAACTCTTTTGGATCTGGCAATTTCTCCGGTTTAAACACTACAAAGACAGGTTTGCCATGTATTTTGATGTACCGCTCATCTGTAAAAGCGGGGAGTAAACTGTAGAAGTGAGCTTTATAATCCTCTCTACCTGGGTAAGTTTGCTCCATCAGAATCTTGTTCGGGCTACCGTGCCATATTCCTGACCAAGTCTCGTTAGCCCATCCAAGGCAAAAGGGAAAATTAGGTTGACCTGACTTGAACACCTCGTTGAAGGGTCTTTCCAATATACGTCTGCCATTACCAAACCAGTAATGCCAGTAACAGAATCCTTCGATACCGTACTCACGCGCTATTTCTGCCTGAGCAATGCGAGCCTCTGGCACTCGCAAGTCATAGAATCCTAAGTCTGCAGGTAGATGAGGTTGATAGTGACCTCGGAACAAGGGTTTAGCTTTGGTAACGTTTGTCCACTCAGTGAACCCCTTACCCCACCACGCGTCGTTTTCTGGAATGGGGTGATATTGAGGGAGATAAAAGGCGATCGCTCGAACTTTTGGTTTTAGGATGGTTGTCTCTAGAGTATTAAGCATTAATTAATATCTTATTGTTGCTAGTTCTATCATTTAAATGAGAACGCTCAAGATTAGTTGCTATGCCTTGTCAATATTTGGAGCTTCTTAACACTTACTTCTACGAAAATTTTCCTATAGATATCAGCATAAAAAACAAATTTATTATGAACTTTATGAACCAAGCACTATCTCTAAACTTTTTTCCCAGCTTGGTAATGCTAACCCAAACGTTGTATATATTTTGTGAGTATCTAATGATGAATAAGCTGGTCTTTTAGCTGGTGTGGGATACTGGTTTGAGGGGATTGGGATCAAGTTTTTAAGCTTCTGTTGACTGGGATTAGAGTCAAGTTCAAAAATTGCTTTGGCAAAGCCATACCAACTTGTTTGACCAGTCGCTGTTAGATGGTATATCCCACTGTTACTGCTCAAAAAACTAACCAAATCTTGTGTTCCTTGAGATAGAATTTGTGCTGTAGATTGAGCAATCATCCGGCTCCAAGTTGGAGCGCCTACTTGGTCCTCCACAACTTTTAACTCTTCACGCTCCCGAGCCAATTTCAGCATCGTCAACAGAAAGTTTTTACCTCTCAAGCTATAGACCCAACTTGTTCTCAGGATTAAATGAGGTACGTCAACTGCTTGAATTGCCTTCTCACCAGCTAGTTTTGTTTTGCCATAGATATTTTGTGGATCAGGCTCATCTTGCTCTGTGTAAGGCAAAGCCTGACTACCGTTAAAAACGTAGTCGGTTGAATAATGAATGACTGCTGCACCTACTCGTTTTGCTTCCTCTGCAATCACACCAGGGGAAGTTCCATTGACAGTCATTGCCAATTCAGGTTCTGTCTCTGCCTTATCTACAGCAGTATATGCGGCAGGATTAACAATTAAGTCAGGCTGAACTTCACGAATCACATGACGAATGGTGTCAGGCTGAGACAGATCCATGAGTAAACCAGGTGCGGAAACTTCACGTCCTACAGCAATGACTTTACCAACACTCATCAAAGTTCGTTGCAGTTCCCAACCAACTTGACCTGTGCTACCTGTCAGCAGTATTTTGGTCATGCAAACACCTCCGCCTCTTTCAAGAGCTTACCCGCTCGATCTTTTGCGGAGACAATAGGTTCTTGTTCCAGGCACCATGCGATCGCCAGATCAGGATCGCACCACAGTAAGCTGCGTTCATGCTCTGGTGCGTAGTAGTCTGTCGTTTTATACAGAACCTCGGCGTATTCTGAAAGCACGACAAAACCGTGAGCAAATCCTGCTGGTATCCACAGTTGCTGTTTGTTTTTGGCGTTCAAACGAACACCGAGCCATTGACCGAAGTACTTAGAACTACTTCTTAAGTCCACAGCAACATCAAATACTTCACCAACTACAACTCTCACCAACTTGCCTTGAGGTTGTTTGATTTGATAGTGCAGACCGCGTAGGACATTTTTAGCTGAGCGAGAATGATTGTCTTGCACAAAGCGTTCTGTAATGTTGGCCTTTTCTAGCAAAACTCGCTCATTGTAACTTTCGTAAAAAAAGCCACGCTCATCTTCAAAAACTCGCGGTTCAATTACCAATACATCGGGAATTTCAGTCTCAATAATCTTCATAGTCCAACCCTCTCAGTTTCTGTCAGTTCTTGCTTGAAGCCATTTGCCAATGCCACGGGCTCAATCTGCTGAATCTGAGCAGTGCGATCGCCATCAATGATGTCCATGAGGTAACGTCCATAGCTGCTTTTAGCTAATGGTTGAGCGAGTTGATAGAGTTGGTTCGCATCAATATATCCTTGGCAGTAAGCAATTTCTTCGATACAAGCTATTTTTAAACCCTGTCGTTGTTCCAAGGTTTGAATAAAGCTTGCAGCTTGGTGAAGGGATTCATGAGTTCCCGTGTCTAACCAAGCATAGCCTCGACCTAAAAGCTCAACTTTCAGTTGTCTTTGACCGAGATAAACCTTGCTCAAGTCAGTAATTTCTAGCTCATTGCGGACTGAGGGCTTGAGATGGGCAGCAATTTCTGAAACCTGAGAATCGTAGAAATAAATACCCGGTACAGCATAATTAGACTTGGGAATGCTAGGTTTTTCCTCTAAACTCACGACCTGCCCTGTGGCATCAAATTCAACCACTCCATAATGCTGGGGTTCAGCGACTCGATAACCAAAAATGAGTGCGCCTTCACGCAACTGGGCTGCACGAGTCAGCACCTCAACGAAACCATGGCCGTAGAAAAGGTTATCACCCAAAACTAAGCACACAGAGTCGTTACCGATAAAATCTTTGCCCAAAATAAAAGCTTGTGCCAAGCCTTCTGGTCGTGGTTGCTCAACATAACTAAACTTTAGACCCCACTGGCTTCCATCCTGCAAAAGTTCTTGAAACAGAGGTAGGTGGGCGGGTGTAGAGATAATGAGGATGTCACGAATCCCAGCCAACATCAAAGTAGACAAGGGGTAGTAAATCATCGGCTTATCATAAACAGGCATTAGCTGTTTGCTAACGACCTGAGTTAGAGGGTATAGCCGTGTACCACTACCACCTGCGAGAATAATGCCTTTCATCGTTGACTCCTCATTCCATTTTAGATTTTGGATTTTGGATTGTATTTAGCAGCTGTTTCATCAACTCAAAATGGTATCAGTTGGTTTTGATGGTCGTTAATGTGATAACGCCACTTTTCTTTCACCATAATTTTGCTGAATCCAAGTTTGGTAAGTCCCTGATTGAACTTGCTCGACCCAAGTTGGATTTTTTAAGTACCACTGAATAGTCTTAATCAAACCACTATCAAAGTTTTCCTTTGGTTCCCAACCCAAATCCCGTTTGATTTTACTACAATCAATTGCATATCGGCGGTCGTGTCCGGGACGGTCTTTAACAAAAGTAATCAGCAAGGAGTGGCGATTGGATTTGGGAGCTAACTCGTCGAGAATTGCACAAATTTTCTCGACAACGGTGAGGTTTGCCTGTTCGTTGTTACCACCAATATTGTAAGTTTCACCAATTCTGCTACGTTGTAGAACCTGGTATATAGCTTCGCAGTGATCCTCGACATATAACCAGTCTCTCACATTTTGTCCATCGCCGTATATTGGTAAAGGCTTACCATTCAAAGCATTGAGAATTATTAGGGGAATTAGTTTTTCGGGAAATTGGCGGGGACCGTAGTTGTTGGAGCAGTTAGTTGTTAAAGTGGGGAAACCATAGGTATGATAGTAGGCTCGTATAAGGTGGTCAGACCCGGCTTTTGAGGCAGCATAGGGACTGTTGGGAGCATACGGGGTATCTTCCCGAAAAGCTGGATCTGTTGGACCTAATGAGCCGTATACTTCATCTGTAGACACATGCAAAAAACGGAATTGCGATCGCTTTTCTATGGACAATTTTTCCCAGTAAGCTTTGCTAGCTTCCAAGAGTTGGAATGTTCCCAATACATTCGTTTGAATAAAATCCTGGGGACTGAGAATTGAGCGATCAACATGGCTCTCAGCAGCAAAGTTAATAATTGCGTCTGGTTGGTACTGCTCTAGAAGATTTCGTAATAGTTCAAGATCGCCAATGTCTCCAAGGACAAAATGATATCCAGGATCGTCCTGCAATTCAGCTAAGGTTTGAGGATTGCTGGCGTAGGTCAACTTATCTAAATTGACAATGTTAGCCCACTGTTCTTCTCTAGCTTTCAAGATGAAGTTAGAACCGATAAAACCTACTCCACCTGTTACCAAAAATGTTTGCATCTTTCTCGTTTCTAAAATAACTAATCAGGACTTGAGTCACTTGGGATTTTGCGATCGCCTCTACTCCCGTCTTCACCTTTCATTTTCAAGTTGATCGAATACTAAGTTGACGACATAGCTCGATACGTTGCTTCTAGATAAGCATGTCCCCATTTCTGACAGGGTTCTAAGTGATTACCCTCAGCCCACTCGTTCCAGGCGTTGATAAAAATAATTTTTTCGTTAGAGTCGTTAGATAGAGTCTTTTTCACAACTTCTGTCAACCAACGTTCGTAGGCTTCTGGTGTGGAGTTTTGCAGAATTATTGCATCAGTTTTGCGACGTGCAGAATTGTCCCAAGATGGAGTCACGCAGGGAAAGCGCTTATAGTCTGGGGTTGGTTTTGCCAGCATTCGTTCAACAACAGTTTTGTACTCATAAATATTGTTCTCTGCATTAGCCTTCTTAGCCAGTCCTAGCTTCCTTGCGAATTTCCAGTACAGACCTCTCTGCAGTGGCGAACCCAACAGTTGCCAGTCAGGCTGGAACTCTACACTTGCATCAAACCCTACTACACTCGGATCGCCATGTTCCTCAGAAATACTTTCAACTTGGCAGAGAAAAATATCGCCGATTCCTAATTTGTGTGCTTCTTCGCGCCAGGTTTTGGCCGTTTTGAGCGGATCGGGAGATCTGGCTATGCGGTAAACCAGAAATAACGGTTTGCCGTCAACCCGAATGTAGCGGGGATCTTGGAAAGCTTGAGCAAGCCACTGCATATGCAGTCTATCGTCTTCCTCGCTATAAACTTGCTCCATCAAAATTTCACGTTCTAATCCATCCCAGCGTCGAGTCCAGTTTTCATTCGCCCAACACAGACAGAAGGGGAAATCTGGCTTTCCTGAAGCTAGTATATCATTAAAGGGACGTTCTAATAAGCGCTTGCCATTGAACCAGTAGTGGTAGTAGCAAAAACCAGAAATTCCATAAGCTTTTGCTAAGTCTACCTGAGCTTGACGAGCCTCTGGCAATCGTAAATCGTAAAAGCCCAAATCAGCAGGAAGTTGGGGTTGATAATGACCAGGATATAAAGGTTTTGCTTTAGTGACATTAGTCCATTCAGTAAAGCCCTTACCCCACCAGGCATCGTTCTCTGGGATGGGATGATATTGAGGAAGGTAAAAGGCTATTGTTTTCAATTCATCTATACTCATGAAACACCTTAAATTTAGTTTTTACCTTCAAATTTACGAATATAGCTTTCATTTTTCAGACTTTCTACTTATAAAAACTTCAAACAATTAGGAAGATATTCAAGTAGTGAGCTTGTATTCATCAAAGACATACTTACTAATCTTTTTACATAAAATTAATTAACACAGGCTAAACTTGTAATCAGACAGATTCTCTAGTTTACTAAATTAAGTAATTATTGTATCTTTAATAAGATTTATAACGTGCTACAACAGCGAACTGTAAATATCGCATATCTTCTATATGATTGCAGAAAAGCAAATTTAAAAATTTAAATTTTCTAACTCGATGTGGGTGTTCTTTTTCTAGTGGATTAATACCTTCAATGGACTCAACACAATATTCCAAGATCTCAAAAGTTGATAGTATACTTTTACGAGTAAAAAAGCGCAGATGTGTTCTATCCAAAATGCCATGCTCAGTGTATTTCCAGTCTCTATGAACTAGTAGTTTCCAAATGTTATCGAAGTAGCGAACATTTGGGATAGAAGCAACAACTGTTCCTCCATCTCTCAGTAGTTCCTTTGAATAAATTAATGCACTGTAAGGATCAACTAAATGCTCCAATACGTCATTGAAGACAATACAATCAAATTTACGATTGGGAAGATTTAAGCTTTTGTCAAAAGCACCACAGATAACTTTATCCAATTTCTGAGCAGCAATTGATGCAGCATATTCATTTATTTCTACTCCCCATACCTCAACAGAGCGTTTTTCCTTTAAAAGCTGACCAAAGCTACCAACAGCACAGCCAACATCAAGAATAATTGATGCCTCTTGAGGTATATAATTTAACATTTCATGACGTTCTTTTTCAAAGTATGATTCAAAATCATTTGAATCATACTTATTTGCTATAGCTTCAATCGCTCGCTTTTCACTATTCATCATAATTTGACCGTGTTTAGACAATTAATAGTAAGGAACTAGAGAAAAATCTGAGAAAAATCAATAAATGATAAATTGTAGTGCTTATGTATTTATAATGTGGCTTTTGGGTTTTACGAGGGGAAACTGGAAACTTATTCTCTGTTCTTCTTTTGCTGACTTAGTTAGCGAGAATTGTCACTATATTCCTTTGATTGTTTCCCACTTTAAAATAGGTCTCACAATTCCTGGCCAAGCTAGTACATATTCACCTCTTGCAGAATTACCATTCATTGGATCGGTTACGGTAAACGCAACAGCATCTAGTTCATGAAAGTGAACAACAAATGGAGCTTGCTCAAGAATAGCAACCCCTACAATTACAGTTCCTTCAGAAAGAAAATTGCCTGGTATCCACATTGTGGAAGAATAATAACCCTTGGCACGAGGTTGCTTTCTTAGCTCTGAAACAATATCATGTGAATTTAGAATATTAACGCCATTCTCATTGAATAAATTTATTGAGTGAGTAAAACTTTTTTCATTCATCAAAACCTCATAAGTCATAGTGATACCTATAGGTTTGGTTATGTCATAGCTATCAGTAACATCTCCATCTTCTCCGTGAACTTTGACTTCAACAAGACGTACAACATCATTACCTGGTGCTCTACTAATATTGTTCCACCTGCGTTGTGCAGTTGTCCCAAAATCCGATTTTAGGTAAGCATTAATAACTTTATTTGTTGTTCCTGAAGATTGTACTGAGCCGTTATTTAGAAGAACGGCAGTGTTGCATAGTCTCGTTACTGTTTCCATGCTATGACTTACAAACATTACCGTTCGTCCTTCACTCGCAACATTCTCCATCTTCCCCAAACACTTTTTTTGAAAGTTGCTATCTCCCACCGCTAGCACTTCATCTACAATCAAAATCTCGGGCTCCATATGCGCCGCAACCGCAAACGCCAGTCGCACATACATCCCTGACGAATACCGCTTCACTGGCGTATCTAAAAACTTCTCCACCTCAGCAAAGGCGACAATCTCATCAAACTTGCGTTGAATCTCTACCTTACCCATCCCCAAAATTGCGCCATTCAGAAAGACATTCTCTCTACCCGTCAACTCTGGGTGAAAACCTGTTCCTACCTCTAATAAACTGGCAACTCGCCCCTTAATCCGGATAGAACCGCTAGTTGGTTCCGTAATTCGGCTGAGAACTTTTAGTAGCGTTGACTTCCCAGCCCCATTACGCCCAATAATGCCAACTCTGTCGCCCTGCTTAATCTCAAACGACACGTCCTTCAGCGCCCAAAACTCATTATCGGCTGAATTTACCTTTTGTTTGCCAGAAGGTTTGAGAAGTTTTTTACCCAGCGACTTTGCTCCATCACTCATCGATTCTCGCAAAGACTTGTAACTGCTGCTCCCTTCCTTCTGGTGACCCAGAATGTATTTCTTTGCTAAATTTTCAACTCGAATAACTGTGTCAGACATTTAGAATACTCTCAAAGCTATTTCACAACTAATTTGCGTTTCTGAGTAAACTCTTGAATCTAATTTGTTCAAATACTGATCGCCACCTAGTACTTCAATTCAGTAAAGCTATCCAATATGTGTAAATATAGTAGACCACCACCCACTTGCGACTTAAATCACATCAGCAAATGTGCGTTCCATCTTGCGGAAGTACCAAATCCCACTCCAGAGCATCAATGCCACTATTACCAGAGACAGTGCAAACCCAGGTAAATATATCTGCGAGGAACCGTGCAAAATCGCCCATCGGAAACCGTCGATGACTCCTACCATTGGGTTAAGTGAATACAGCAATCGCCATTGTTCTGGTATCTTACTGCTGCTAAAACCTACAGGCGAAACGTACAAACCAAACTGCACAATGAACGGTACGATAACGCGGAAATCGCGATACTCCACAGTCAAAGCCGCAAGCCATAACCCTGCCCCTATCGATGCAGCAAAGGCAATGAGAATAAACAGTGGCAGTGTGAGGATGCGCCAATCGGGGATAAAGTTGTAGTAAGCCATCAACCCCAGCAAAATTATCCCAGAAATCATAAAGTCTACAAAGCTGACAATCACCGCACTGGTCGGTACAATCAGACGTGGAAAGTAGACCTTAGAAAGCAGGTTAGCATTGTTCACCAAACTGTTACTGCATTCAGTCAAAGCTCCTGAGAAAAACTGCCAAGGCAGTAGCGCTGCAAAGACTAGAATTGGGTAAGGCGCATTACCTTCACTGGGCAGCTTTGCTAGAACGCTAAACACAAAGGTGAAAACCACCATCGTTAAGAAGGGGCGAATCAATGCCCATGCCATCCCAATCACAGTCTGCTTGTAGCGCACCAAGATATCGCGCCATGCCAGAAAGTAGAATAGCTCTCTGTATTTCCACAGATCTTTCCAATATTGACTTTCGCTTCTACCTGCCTCAATAACGAGTTCTTTGCTGCTGTTCATCGTTTCACTGGGAAATAGGGAATAGGGAGTGAGGAAGAAAGATTGCCATGCTTGGTAATGTAGGAATTTGTTTAAGTGTAACCGTTATAGAAATATTGAGTCGTTTTAATCACCTCGTGGTTCCCCTTAGGTGATTCTGTCATACTTCTTCGGCAAATTGGCATTGATTCCGGATATTTTCATGAGAAAATCTACTGCTTTATTTCATGAATTTCATTCAAATGCTCTAGAGCATTTGCACAGTCTACGGGAGAGTGACATCAGCATCTACGAAATCCTCCGGTAGTGATGTGAAGAGTTGATGAATGTTGAATTTCTTCCGGATGGGGTAGTTGCTAATCTGAATTTCACGGTATAAAAGATAATTATCAATAAAAAAATTAGTAATCGACCACGGGGCGATCGCGAACTAAAACACAATACGTCTCAATGAGTGAAGGAGTTATGGGGATTAATCCCAGAGACTTGATCACATTGAATAGAAGTAAATAACCGGATATGAGAAATGTGGATTAAGCAGCATTTGTTACTTGCTCAGAAGTAACAGGAACTTTAGGGAGCAAAGAAGGAGAAGCTTTGCCAACACGCGCAGCACTCACTGCTGATGTCATAAAATCCAAGACATTTCGACGCTGAGACTTGAGAGTAGTCACAACGGTCAGCATCCTTTGTACAAAAGTACTGCCCGCCTGGGTTTGAGAACCAAAACTGGTACGTCGCCCTTCGGGTTCACCAGTCGCCTACGGAGGGAAACCCTCTAAGGAAGGAGACTCTCATCCTGACCCGGATGCTCAGTTTCAATATAATCTATTACGCTTCCAAAGAATTTTGGCTAACCTAGATCTAGATGGATGATAATCTAGCTACTTTGCTTTTTAGATGATAGGAAAATAATCTCTATGTTTGGTTTATACAAAACAGAGTTAGTTGCATTGAAGCTAAATGATTTTACGGGAGCAGGTAAATGTCCTTGAAAGAAGGCTCTGACTTCATTATTATCTCTAGGCAGATGACTAACAAAGATACCATTTTCTGAATTCTCCGGAATAATTCTGTAACTCTGCTTGAAACCATCTACATAAGTCACCTGCATCATTACGGGTGGACTTCTGAAGAGTGTTTTGTAGATTTTGCCAAATACAGAATAATTGAACTTAACTTTTGCCCTAACTACAGAGTCATTGCTCGCTAATATAGATTGAGAGGTATTCCAGTTGAGTAATAACGTTTTACTTGAGGTGCTTGGCAAGCACAAGTCTGATTTTTGTTCCAAAAGCAGATGTTTTAAAATAAGAGAAGGAACAAAAGGATTGGATCGCACATTTATAAAGTCAGGAATAATAGAAGATATTTGATAGTAGCAAGAAATATAAAAAAATGTTCTAGGTTCATCAAAAAACGGATGCCTACTATCGATTGCTTTGAATTGATAAAAGATATATTCTCTCGAATCAGTTGATAAACTTTTAAAGTTTATGTCGTCAAGAGAAGTCGTATAAGCTGAATAAGATTGAAATATTGGTCTCGGTTTCCAGTTAAAGTTATTAGCCGGTACAAGTGCAATCTCCCAAGGCACAATGTCTATTTTTTTATTTTTTACTACATTTGTCACATCTTCAGGTACTTTTAACAAAGACAAATTAGTAGCGCTGCTTGCACGCAAGTCAGATTTAAGAGTATCTGGTCTAAATATGTATGACAAGTGGCTAGATACTTTGTGTGGAGATAGAGAGTGATAAATACTGGTAATCTTACCTTCTAATGATACAAAAAACACCAAGAATAAGAATAAGGCATAGAGATAGAGTAAAAATGAGAGTTTTTGGATGCGAATTGAACTGATTGGTATACACAACGATATGATAATTGGTGTACAACAAGCAAATATCATAATATGCACATCCTGACGGACGAATCCGTGTTTAAAAGCTAAAGTTGAAACCAAGAATAAAGCTAGGGCAAAACCCACATTACCTTTTCTTGCTATGATAATCAAAAGAATATAGATCAATACCAATTCCGAGATTGCCAGCCCTAAAATCCAGTGAGATCCCACTGTGCTCATTGCACTAGAATAGCCAGACGAAATTTCTAAGGAGTTTCTCAAGTAATCAAGCAAAGAAGGAGACGAATGAGTAACTGTGAATAAGAAGCAAAAGCAATAGACCATGTAGAAACTAAACCAGCCTATCCACTTAGTAAATGAATTATTAGTTGTTGTCTGATTAGGATTTTTTCTAGTTTCAAATACAGATATAGACCAATTTTTTTGCTGAATAAACCCAATAGAAACTCCGACAATACCGGAAATAATCAGACAAATTAGCAGCTTATTAAAATTGCTCAGATAGTAATCTGGAGCTAATAGTAAAAAAGATGTAGACATTGCCGCCAATAATGAGTCTATTATGGAAATGAAGCTTACATTATTATTGGAATTTGACTTAATGTAACTGTAGATATTACCTATTAAAAATAAAATAAGTGAGCCAAGTGTATAAATTCCTAGAGTAAACTTTGTAAGTAAACAGAAACCTGAAAATGCTCCAAGTCCTAAATAGCAATATCTGATTAAATTTCTAGGCAAAGTATCAATTTCTGATAGAATAATTATGAATATAAATATTAGTTCGTAGTCTGGTGTAAGTATAATGTAGTTTGGTATTAAGTTGTTAGTCAATAAAGGTAAAAACACACTCAAGCTTAGTGCGATCTTTTGTAGATTTGTTTTTAGCTTTACTATTTTTAAAGATACGATTATCAAAAAAAGTATGTAAACTATAAGACGAAAGAAGGCTACTGTAAATACATTTTGCTCCAATGCTGAACCACTAATCAAGTATCCCAATGGACCATAAGTGAATATAATGTCTTTTCCAAAAATAAGTTGGTCTGCTGCTACACGACTGATTGCATACGACCAAGAATTGTCCAATCCTATGTCAATAGCATTTGGTATGGGTATAAAGGCTATCAATAAATAAAATACTGAAATGATGCCGCATAAAAATGCTATGGATGACTTACACTGCTTTAAAATCAATTGTCGCATTTGATTCTTATTTACAATTTTCTCAATGACTTTTCTAAGAAGATGTTTGAAAAGTATAAGAGGGTGTATTTAACTACTCTCGCTACCGAGAAACTGCCACGAGAGAATCTGGGTTTCGGGATTTGCGATCGCGGTCCTGAGTCTGACTTAAGGCTTAAGCAGACCCTTTTCAAACAACCTCTAACTTGAGTTGGTTACAGAGAATGTTTTAAAAGATGATTAAAGAAAAATTTCTTTGACTTGATCCTGAAATTGAATAATCCATTGGTAGATCTCAGTTAGAGTAATTTCGGCCCCTTTTTGGGGTTGCCAGCCAGTAGCAGCCATAACCTTACGCGAGTCGGTAATAAAAATTGGCACATCTCCAACTCGAGTTTCTGGCACAGGAGTAATAGGAATCTGATGTCCAGTAATTTGTTGGCAAAGCTGCGTTGTTTCGTAGAGTGAAAGTGTGTTGTCGCTCCCACCACCAACATTAAAAGTTTCTCCAGCTAATGCGGATAAACTCTGAATTTGGAGGTCAAGCAGATCGAGTAAATCGCTCACATGTAGAAAGTCTCGCACCTGTTTACCTGTGCCACCATAACCGATATATTTCAGGGAACGCTCAAAGTAGTGAAATGCCATCCACAAAGCAAATACACCTTGATCGACTTTACCCATTTGCCACGGTCCCGTCAGTACTCCGCAACGATTAACTAGAGTTCTCAATCCATAAGCAGCAGCATATTCCGCCACTAAGAGTTCGGAAGCTAACTTAGTAGCGCCATAGAGAGAGCGCGCTCCATTTAAGGGAAATTCCTCGGAAATACCTTGACTTGATAAGCCTGGTAAAGACTGTTGCTCCAAGAGTTGAAAACGTGTTTCTGTTTCTTCAAATTTCAAAGCGTTAAGTGACTCTATTGGATACACCCGACTAGTAGACAGAAAAATAAAATCTGCCTGCGTAGCTCTTGCCAATTCTAGGCAGTTAATTGTACCTACCAAATTTGTTTGCAGTACATACCTAGGAGAGGCATACCCTGCTAAAACTGAAGGCTCCGCCGAACACTCTAAGATTAAATCAGGTTTCAGCGCCACTGGATCGAGGTCTTCTGCGCTACGCACATCTCCGTGAATAAACTGAATTCCTGCTTGTTTGAGTCTGGGTAGATTTAACTCCGAACCCCTTCGCTTCAGATTATCCAGAGCCGTAATCTGCCAGTCAGGATGGCGTTGAGCGAACCCCAATCCTAGAGCGCTACCGACAAAACCCGCTCCTCCTGTAATTAAAACTCTCTGGCTCATCCGGCAGACTCCTTAATTAACTTAGACATTTATTTAACTGATCTGAGTAATGGTTTGTACTTCTGGCGAGAATAGTCTCCGCGAGACAACATTTTCTCTAATAAGACATAGAGGACGATGAATAAGTAGCGACTCCCCATCTCTTTGAGCTTCAGCTTCGAGACTCCCGTGGTCCGATTGCGCCAGGTAATTGGGATCGTTGTGTAGGTATAACCGCGAGCGATCGCTTTGAGGGGAATCTCAACTGTGAGGTTGAAGTGATGCGATAACAGTGGAGAAACTCCCTCAATTACTTCCCTGCGATAGCACTTGAAGGCATTCGTTGTGTCGTTGAATTTCAATCCAAATAAGATTTGGATAAATAAATTTGCTAAGCGGTTCACAACTAACTTGTGCATCGGGTAGTCTATCACTTTACCACCTTTTATAAACCGAGAACCAAACACACAATCGTAGCCTTCATGCAGTTTTTCATAGTAAGCTACCATATCCTCCGGTCCATCCGAGCAGTCAGCCATTACAATTGCCACAGCGTCACCGCGAAAGTTTTCTAAGCCGCAACGCACAGCAAATCCAAAACCATTGGGGTAATAGTTATTAATATAGCCAACTTTACTATTGTGAGCGCATAGTTGCTGCAGTACGGTTTCTGTACGATCACGGCTATTATCATTCACTACTAGAATGTCGTAAGCAATTTGTTTTTCGTCTAGTACTTGACTAATTGATGCAATTGTTTGTACGATGCAGTCCTCTTCGTTGTAAGCTGGAATTACCAGGGAGAGCGAGAGCCGTTGCTCAGTTCCAACCAAGTTATTCGGTTTGTTGAAATTTGACCTTGGCTCTAATCCCAGTGCCAACCCTTCTGGATAGTACAGATCTGAATGGGTTTTAGTTTTGAACACCAATCTGTCGCTAATCACGTAGTTGAATATAGCACTTAGTGCTACACCGACTAGAGTGTTAATTCTCAGGTCAACCTTTAACCAATCCAATAGCGGAAACAACAGCAAGATCCGAATTGCTACCGCCACTCCGGCTGATACGTGATACACAGGTAGCTGTCGCCACAAAACTTCTTCAATTGTCCAGTTACCCCCAGGCCATACCCAAATTCGATAGATGAAAAAACTCAACAGCAATGACAGCTCGATTGACACAGCATTGGCTACATTTCGTAGCACTGGTGTATTAAACCCTAACTGGTCAATCATTACCGAAATGAGCAACAAGTTTACTGCTGCTGCGGCACCGCCGCCGATGATAAATTTAACTGTTCTTTGCCGAAAGAATTTTTTCATTACTACTGCACTAATCGAAAGTTAATAGGACAATTAAACTCGGAATTTCTAGAGCCATCTGGTAGTATTTTGGTTGTAAATTTCCTTCAGAATATCTGTGATGCCATAGGTCAAATCCCATTCTGGATAGTGCTGCTTAAACTTCTGGATGCCACTAATCCACCAAATGTGGTCGCCAATCCGATTGGCTTCGGCATAACTCCAGTCGAGTTTTTTGTCAGCTATTGCTTCACACTCAGTGATCGCTTCTAACATTGAGCAATTACTGAAACGACTACCACCAATGTTATATACTTCTGCAACTCGTGGTGTCTGGTAGAAATGATAGAAAGCATTCACCAAGTCATAGCTGTGAATGTTATCTCGGACTTGCTTACCTTTGTAGCCGTATACTTGATAATGCTTTCCGGTCATGGTGCATTTCATCAAATAAGATAGAAATCCATGTAACTCAGTACCGGAGTGACTTGGTCCAGTTAAACAACCACCACGGAAAACCGCCGTCTTCATGTCGAAGTACCGCCCGTACTCCTGGACTAATACATCAGCAGCAACTTTTGACGCTCCAAACAAAGAGTGTTTGCACTGATCGATACTCATAATTTCGTCAATCCCTTGGTTGTAAGGGTGTGTTGACTCGATCTCCCAGCGTAACTCTTGTTCGATTAGTGGTAGATAATTGGGTGTATCGCCGTAAACTTTATTGGTAGAGCAGAAGATGAAAACTGCCTCCGGGCAAATAGTCCTTGTGTTTTCTAGTAGGACTAGGGTGCCGTTGGCATTGACAGTAAAGTCCGTGTATGGTTCGCGAGCTGCCCAATCATGAGACGGTTGAGCCGCTGTATGTACGATTAGGCTGATGTCCTTGCCATATTGCTGAAATACTTGAGCGATCTCCTCATGATCGCGAATGTCAATATTATGGTGTATGTACTGTTGTTCGTATTTCTCCAGTAAGCGATTGCGACTCCATTCGGTTGAGGCATTTTCCCCAAAAAATACCTGCCGCATATTGTTGTCGATGCCTACTACTGTATAGCCGAGATCGCAGAAGAATCTTACCGATTCTGACCCGATTAATCCGGCTGAGCCTGTCACTATTACGATTGTCATGACTTGGCACTCCTTCTTGATAAGCTTCTGCCGGAATTCCCAGCTTTTTAACTAAACCAAAACTACATATAGGAATCTTATTTTATTTTTGAATAAACACCGTACATCTGTAGAGTGTTGAAATCAAAGGTAGTGTGTTGAATAAACCACTCAAACATCCACTTCAAATGCGAAAATGTTGGAATTAAGGCACAAAAACGTCGAACCCATGTTTTGGCTTGCAACCATACATCTTTGATCGGGTTTTGTTCTGGGCTGTTAGGAGCAAAGCGAACGCAGTCTATTTTCCATTGGTCAGTTGACAAACCTTGATTAACCTCATCCAAAAAACCCCGAATTTCCTTGCCCATGCCATCCCAATCACAGTCTGCTTGTAGCGCACCAAGGTATCGCGCCATGCAAAAAAGTAAAATATTTCTCTGTATTTTCACATATCTTTCCAATATTGACTTTCAGTTCTACCTGCCTCGATAACGAGTTCTTTGCTGCTGTTCATCGTTTCACTGGGAAATAGGGAATAGAGAGTGGGGAAGAAACATTGTCATGCTTGGTAATGTAGGAATTTGTTTAAGTGTAACCCTTCAAGAAATATTGAGTCGTTTTAATCACTTCGTAGTTCCCCTTAGGTGATTCTGTCATACTTCTTCGGCAAATTGGCATTGATTCCGGATATTTTCATGAGAAAATCTACTGCTTTATTTCATTGATTTCATCCAAATGCTCTAGAGCATTTGCACAGTCTACGGGAGAGTGACATCAGCATTTACGGAATTCTCCGGTGGTGAAGTGAAGAGTTTATGAATGTTTAATTTCTTCCGGATAGGGTAGTGCTTAGTCTGAATAAATTACATTGGCAGATTCATTTATTATCAGTTTTGGTAGTAGAAATTTGCGTGGGAAGCGCTCTCAAATTTTGTACCTGTCTTTGAGATCACCTATGAATGACTTCTAAAACGATATAAAACTGATTCACGGTGATAATCTTGACCGGACACGCGGATAAAAGGTCCGTTAGTGTCTTCCAACCACGAAAGCTCTTTGCTGGTCTGCCCAACATCTACAGCACCCACCGCAACCATATCAACTCCTCTTGTGTGAAGGGAATCAAGCTTTCAGTTTCTTTTTCAGACGCATGCAAGGTTTTTTTCACCCTAATTTCCATCCTATGTAACATTCTATCTACTGTCGAATGACAAATCAGAATTCCTGTCGAGGTTGCTAACTCGTTGCGAATCTCTTCTAAAGTCGCATCATTATTGGCTGACACAATTTCTTTAAGAATATTCAATTGTTCTTCGTTTAACTTTGGTGTAGTTTCTGACCCAGAACGTATTTCTTTGCCAATCATGACCTATTCGGGAGATCGCACATCAAGCAGTATCGTGTTATGGGGAGTTACGAGAGAGTGTGTCTGGGGGCGATCACCTTAATAGCAGGCAAGGGAGCGCGACTCAAGGAGTACTGAAGTTAATAAATGACCGTGAAACCTGAAAACTTGAACAAAATTGACTCACTAGAAGCTCATGAGCAACTACCGCTTCTTCAAGAGCGGATTTGGCGATTACGGAATTGTGGAATATTGGATTGTGGTGCCTATACAGTGTTAGAGTCTTCGGGACGGCAAACTTACTTGACTCCCGTAGAATTGCGGTTGCTGCAATGCTTGGAAGAGTATTATGGGGTTGATGAGGAAAGTTAGATGTTTTCAAGATTTAATTGAAGAAACCTCTAAATACAAAAGATGAAAAAAATATGTCTTTAGAACTCAAAATCGACTATCCAGAAACTTTACCAGATGCCTTACAACAGACGCGAGAACAGTTTGAGCAAGAAGCAAAAATGGCAATGGCAGTTAAGCTGTTTGAAATGAAACGCATTTCTTCTGGCGTAGCAGCACAATTAGCAGGTATGGATAGAGTTTCTTTTTTACTCAATTTACATCGTTATGGCGTTTCAATGATTGATTTAACAGAAGAGGAACTTTTATCTGATGTAGAAAATGCCTAATACCGATAAAATAGTTATTAACACAGCACCACTTATTTCCTTAGTAGCTGCTACGTTTGATTTAAATATTCTCCAATCTCTGTACCATCAAGTTTTAGTGCCTTTGGAAGTTTGTCAGGAAATACTTACTGGAGGTACTAGTACAACAAGGCAAAAGTAAAAAGTAAAAAGTAAAAAGTTTGAACACCTACTTTGTAAGCTTTTTACCTATTTCAGATGGGTGGTTTATTTCCGCCGTTCTGTACTAGCAGGTTTGGAGTACCTGAATTTGAAGGGGCTTCTTGGCTACAAAAATGACCAACTCCTGTAAATATTTCCCCTTTTTTGCTCAACTCCCTTGATTCCGGCGAGGCGGCTGTTATTCAACTTGCCATTAATGAAAACATCCAAACAGTCTGTATTGATGAAGCAACTGGTAGACGAGTAGCGAGATTAAGTGGTCTTTCAGTAACAGGTACTATTGGCATTTTATTACGTGCTAAAAGAGAAGGATACTCAATATCTATACAGCTATCGATTCAACGGATGCTTGCTCGCGGTATCCGTCTAAGCAAAACAGTCATTAATTCTGCATTGGAGCAAGAGGAGCGAGAGTTAGAATTGTATACAGGGTAAAGAGTACCGGGTGGTAATTCTGCCATATGCAGCAATACATGATGCTGACGCGGAATACATTTTATACAGAGTTGACTCGTGCCAAGAGGTTAGCCGTTATTGGTCCGAAAAAAGCAATTACTCTTGCGTTGCGCTCAAAAGAGGCGCAAGCCATCCATCGGTAAACCCGGTATCGAACAGGCCGGGAACAGTAAATGGCGTACCAAGCGCGGGGACAAGCTGAACCTCGAACAACAGTTCGCCATCCTCGCCAAATTTTCCTGCGATCATATCCTGCCACAGGTTCCGGTATCGTTAAGTCGAAAGATCATCGGGATTGTATCTCCCTTGCGGGTTTGGCTGATTTTTACAGTAAGGCCACGCAGGGTGGGATCAAGGAAATAATTCTCAGTGTCAGGGTCAATGGCAATAAACCAGTTTGGATAGGTTTCTCTCAAGGTGGGGCGGAGACGCTCGAACAGTAGACGACACCGCTCTTCCAGGGCATATTGAGCTTCCTGCTCACGTTGGATGACCTCCGGATCGGTCGGGGTTGGTGGCATAATACGCGTGCAGCGTGGCTGTGATAATGAGGTTATGGCGGTAATCACAATCGAGTCCACTGTATCCTTTCATTATCCTGTGTCACCAACATTATTTGCTCCGAACCCGACAATAACCGTATTGACACATTACTTTACTACTTCCTTGCAGGTACGTTCACTTGAGAAGGGAGATCTTCGTGTAGGTTGTGCTGCTTTGGTGCAAGAGTAATCTCAATCCGCCGATCTAAAGCATCAGCAATCTTTTGGAGCATTGAAAGTGAGTGACCTTCGTAGTCGGCGTCTTCAAGACGAGCAATATTTGGTTGCTTTGTACCAACAAGTTCTGCAAGTTCTTCTTGAGTGAGTCCTGCTTCTATTCGTGCATTGTAGATCAGTTGAGCAACTTTTACATTCATGGATGCTTCAGCTATCATGGCACGAAGTTCAGGATCGTCACCAGTGATTCTATTGATAATCGTGCGTGCGTTACTTGTTTTCGGCATATCATTCCTCTTCTTGGTAGGTATACCCTGAGGGGATTTCTATTTCCGCGCCCCTTGTACTAGCTACAAACTAGAAGTTCCAGCTATGTATTCACCGGAGTGATCGCGCGTCTGCTTTGGCGACTTTAGTAGAGTTCTAGGCAGTGTATACTTGGATTATTTAAAAGTTCTTGAATTGCCTCTACTCCGAAGCGAAGTAGAGATTCAACTTGCTTCGTTGGTGCATTTCCACATCGCAGCCATACTACTTTGGGTGGCGAACCATATAAACGACTTCTTTCTACAAAATCTGCATCTTGAGTCACAATACAAAAGTCATTCATGATCGCAAATTCCCATATTTCAGTATCAGTCTTTTCTTCTAATCCATGAAACTGCACATGGCTACAATTGAGAAAAATATCTGCTAAAAGATTTACTAGTTTACGACTCAAATTTTGGTCAAAAAGTAACTTCAAATACCACCTACCGAAGTAACTAAGCGATGTTCGCGGTCAGCAGCAAATTCTAAACAAGCCCTTATGTCTTCTTGTGTTAATTCAGGAAAGTCTTCTAAAATCTCCAAGTGAGACATGCCAGTAGCCAGCCAACCCAGAACATCGTATACAGTAATTCGCATCCGTCGAATGCATGGCTTGCCGCCTCTTTTATCTGGCTCGATTGTGATAATATTGCGATAACTCATAGTGATGAAAAGTTGCCTAAACTCTGATTAGTTTAAAACATCCTAACACTTTGTAGCAGCGATCGCTCTGGGATCGGGTTAGATAAAGTATGTTTGTACTTATTGCTCAACTCATTCTCGCTGTTGATGCTCGAGTTGTGCGCGTTCATCAGCCGTCGGTATCCAGTTGCCATCAACATCGTACCAGCGCAGCCATAAACCCTGCGTTTCCTGATAAGAACCTTGCCAAAGTCCTAAACCCAGCCCAACATCTTCCAACCACAGCCTCTGCTCTGATAAAGAAAGTTCTTGATAACGAGTTGCAACTAAAACAAATGCTCGGAAGTTATTTGTATATCGGTCAAACACAACATAATAAGGAACCCGCAAAATCCGCTCGTAAACTTCCCACTTGGTAGGCGGTGTGTTAAATTCTCTGAGCTTTTGTCCTAAATCTTCTGCTTCTGTGCTCGGAGAAAGTAACTCCACTACTAATAATGGACTAACTCCTTCAAGCCAAACTACATATGATAGACGTAGATCTTGCTGTTGAGAAGATTTCGATACACCTAACACCGCAAACCAATCTGGTCGCTTGTAACACAAATAGTTTCGCGGATCGTAGTATAATTTCAAATCACTGGCAACAAATACCTGCTCTGCTGGATAGTTGGGTGGATAGAAGGTTTCGCGCAGTAGTTGAGGTTGAAAATCATGAAACTCATCAGGTAGACCTGGTTCCTCCAAATCTTCGCTTTTAAGATTGTACATTATCGGCAACACTTCTTTTTGCGGATGCGGTGGATCTATTTGGTACATAAGCCAATCTCTGATTAGCTACCTTTAGCTTACCCGATAGCAAATGCAGCAGCTTTGTTCATGTGGTAATGGCGCGAATCTCCGACTAACTACCTTTAGCTTAGCCGATGGCAAATGCAGGAGCTTTGTTCATGTGGCATAATTAGCTTCAAAATCATTGAAGAATTAAATACAGAAGGGTATTGCCCACCCTACAAAATCTAAAATTGTTCACGACCTCTTCACGGATTGCTATATTAAAATAGAGTTGAATAAACATCGTATACAGTAATTCGCATCCGTCGAATGCATGGCTTGCCGCCTCTTTTATCTGGCTCGATTGTGATAATATTACGAGAACTCATGGTAATGAAAAGTTACCTAAACTCTTATTAGTTTAAAACATCCTAAACACTTTGTAGCTGCGAATTCCTCTCTCCCTTCCAAGCAGGAGCGAACATACAGTAAATAGTTTTGCGTAGCGGAGTTAAAAATTTAAAAAGCTTGCGTTTTAACATCTATGATAATTTTTTTATCTATAAAGTTAGGAAATGCACTTGATTTTTATTAAGTAAAAAGCTACAAATTTCACTTCCTGAACACCTTTCTTGTAATTGATAGAGGTAGTTGTTCAGGTCTTTTTGAGAAATATTTAATTCTGACTTCCCACCAATATATTTTATTATAAAAAAATCGTTTTATAGCTATTTCCAACTTTTTAAATAAAGAAAGTTGTCTACAATGTTTATCTAACATTCTTTTGATTCTGGGTTCAGTTTGACCACTCAAATCGCTATTGAAGGATTTTGTACCCTTAATTACTCTGAAATTTCCCCATATTTCATTTACATACTTGACTGTAGCCACTTGTACAGCCCTTAATATGAAATCTAAATCCATACTATAATGATCCTCTATATCATAAAAACCTATTATGTGATGTAATAAAGTATGATAAAAATATGCAGATGGATTGGATGGTAAAGGGTTTATGTGCCATCCTAGCAGCAAGTCATTTAACTTCATTCTTTTTGGCTTATTTATGTGAAATATCTCCTCATTATCATTCCTTAGATTACAGTTTCCGACTATCAAGCTTGGGTTTGGTAAGGATTTAAAAATTTCTGAGACTCTGTTCAGGACATTTTGCTCATAATAATCATCAACATTGAGAATTGCTAAAATTTCACCTTTTGCCATTGCAATTCCTTTGTTCATTGCATCTGACTGTCCTTTATCTTTTTCAGATATCCAACGGATGTGTGGATACATTTGTGCATAATGTTTAATAATGTTCACTGTTCCATCTGTGGAGCAACCATCTATAATGATGTGTTCGACATCTAGACAGTTTTGGTCAATTACGACTTTGATACAAGACTCGATGAATCTTTCACCGTTGTAAACTGGGGTGACGACACTAATCATACTTATATTTTTCCTGATTGCAAAACTATTCTTTGATAGAATAGAGATCGATGAGCAAAATTATTTCCGTGTTACTACTGGATTCTTCGGGAACTTCCAAAAAAAATTAAGATTGCTCGGCAGCAAGTTTGTAAAAGTTTTGTAAAGTTTATTAAAAATAAGGATTTTGATGCGCTCCTAGTTTTAAAAAAGTTTGGGAACCAGTATTTAAAGCTACAATTACTAAAAGCTTATAAACTGCGATCGCATGTAGCCCAATACTATAGGCGCTCGCCAAATTTCAGCAGAGTTTTTTCTGTACTTGCCCGCACAGACTGGTAACAGAAGATTTTTTCGATAGGAAGTGATAATTTAATCTACAAGCAGTTTTAACTTATACAAGTGAATCAGAACTTACTTTTAAAAATTGCCTGACTTGCTGAAACTAGTCCTTTCCTTTTCGCCTTATAAAACCGACGCTCTCTCGGATTCATTTGTAAAAGTCGATAAAACTCAAGTAATTTTCCTTTCCATGATTTACATGGTTGAGTTGGCATCTGACCACGGATAGAATCTAATATTCTATGAGAGTACTCCATGCCTTCTACCAACCTAATCAAATATTCCTCTTCTAACCGACTAGCTGGAATAAGATGAGTTAATTTTAGAGATGTGAATTGTCCTGTACCTAGACCAATATCACAGGCTGTAAATGCTAAGTCTGTATCTCCACCGCTCATTAATAGCTGCCCTTTTCGGTCTAGATTTAATCTTTTATGGTCATGACATATCAGATCAGCGTATTTCTTAGCCACAGCTAAACGAACACACATTCCCGCACCACAAGGAGCTGTTTCATGTATGTTTAAGTTCGACCACTTATCTCGCTCAAACTGTCTAAGAGCCAAGTAATCCCAATAAGGTTTCGTCCAATCTGGAGGTAACACCTCAAATTCAGGTCTAATTTGTCCACCCCAAGCACCCAAGAATGGAAAGTCTTTACTAATTCGTAACGTGACTTCAAGATAGTCTGAATCTAAGACATTATCATCATCAACAAAAACCAGTATTTCACCTTTAGCTTCCCGAATTCCCCGCAAACGGGCAGGAGTAAGCCCTAGTTGATTTTCTCGAACATGACGAGCGTTAGGATGCCAGGTTAGCTTAATTTCTGAGGAGAGTAATTGCTCGCTTGCATTATCAATTATCAGCAGCTCCCATTCTTCAAGCGGCAAGGTTTGAGACATGAGTGCTACTATAACTTTATCAAGATAATTGCGCTTGGGATTGTGAGTACAAACAATAACACTTATAGTTAGTTTCATGACATAATTTGCAAATATTCCTTCAAAAACAGACTTCTAGATTGTAGAAGCACGCGGATGATTAGCATCACTGAATGGCGAATGACACTTAGTGAGGAGCAACAGTACAGGGCTTCTCTAATTTGGTTCATAGCAGCATATGTGTCGCCACTCAAGGCAAACTCTTTTGCAGAATTGAGCGCATAAAATGCATAATTTTTAAGTGCAGTTTTTGAAAGTCTATCTGCACATTCATTAGGTAAGTATTTCTTCATAATGCTAACGGCTCGGCGCAAATCCTGAATGTTCTCACCAGTGCGTGTACGGTGACCAGTACTAGAATTTAAGTGGATGCGGTATAGTGCTAGCGGCTCAACTTCGTACCATGTTGGGTATTTGGCAGCGATTCGTACCCACATCTCCCAATCCTCAGTCCAAGATAAACGACTGTCAAAGATTCCAAGCTTTTCGTATACATCGCGTCTCACCACAATAGAGGGTGTTTGGATGCGCTGTTGAACAGCAATTCTCTCCAGCCAATTATTCAGGATTCCACTCTTTGATTGCTCGAGCCAGGAAATATCTTGCCAGTGACTGTGTTCATCCATGTAAATGTGGCGGCAGAAAGCAGCACCAATCTCCAGGTTTTCGATGAATGCCAGTTGCAACTTTTGATAAAAACCCTCCCGCACAGAGTCATCACCGTGCAGCAGGTGAATCAACTTCCCACGAGAACGTTCTAAACAAGTTTGAAAATTTCTTGTATGACCAACATTCTCTGGTTGTTGATAAAAGCTAACACGATCGCGACCCAATTCCTCAATCACTGCTGCTGGATCGTCTTTATTGGAGCTTTGTACCAACAAGTTCTGCAAGTTCTTCTTGAGTGAGTCCTGCTTCTATTCG
>CALMVQ010000220.1 GCA_937873135.1 uncultured Scytonema sp.
ACCGATTAATCAAGCAATGGGTATCTTCAAGGGCGCTCCCCCCTGAACGGTTACTGTCGTTACAGACGAAGCACTTAAAAAGTAAAAAGTAAAAAGTAAAAAGTAAAAAGTAAAAAGTAAAAAGAGAATCCCCATAATTAAAATTAGGGGATCTTCCGCTCACCTTTTTTGCTCGCACTATGTGTCTCGAAAAAAAATGTTTTTTTGTTTTCCATCGATTTGGGCGGCTCGAAACCGTTTTTTCTTTTTCTTTCTTTTGCCTTTTAACTTTTAACTTTTGCCTTGTTCGTCTTTAGGTTTACTTGGTAGATTGGTAACTCAGACCTCCAGTATAGAGATATTCCGTAATCAACCCAATCTATTTCAAGTACTGATGTGTGCAAATAAGCTATACTCTTATTTTGCCGAATTAAATCGGCTTGCCAGGAGAGAAGATAGGTCTTTAGACGTAGAAGGTTTAGGAAAATTATTGATTATCTCCACTACCGCTTCTGTGGATTTACTTGAAGGTTTTGACGCTACACTAGACTTAGAGATTAATTGTAATGGAGTCTACTCATTTCCTAGAAGTTGGAAAGGTACAATCATAGCAGTTAATAAGCTACCAGTTACAAATGAAACACTTTGGTTGAGGATTTTAGGTAAGGGAAAGGTTCAGCGTGATGCTGTTGATGAATTGCTGGCACTTCCAGACACGAATGTGTATAAACAAAATACGCTGAGACTGATTGCTAATTGGCGCATTCTCACCATTAAACAGTCAAACTTAATCGATGAAGACCAGGAGATGGTAATGAACTTACTTTATAATAATTGTTCAAACGGACAAAATGGCAGTGTCTAGTGAACAAGTTGGCAGTGTCTGGTGGACAAACTGGTAGAGTGTCTGGTGGACAAGTTGGCATGGGTACGGAGCAAGTTTCCAGAGGTTCTTCCTTTGGTACTTCAGCGCCCTAGATATCAGCGCTAAAGCGCAACTACGAGCCTTTACATAAATTCATATAGTTTGATTTTTTTGTGTCGATCTACTTACGGCAACTTTATTATTTCATTGAATGTGAGTTCGACAGTTCCATCTTCATTCCCCAGGTGTCAACAAAATTAGCTGCTGCTGTAGGAGCGATCGCACTCCCTCCAACCCCAACTCTACGCTCCTCAAAATCTCTGCCACTGTTGACTCGCTATCACAATGAAGCAAAAATTCCAACTCCGCTACAGATAAATTAACAATTTGGTAATCGTAATTAAATACACACTGATTGGGAAATCCATCAATGCAAGGATTTCGGTCGGGAATTGCTGCTAATAAGGTGTCATCTGCTGACCAGTCGGCTTTCGGTAGGGGGGGACGACTTAAGAAAAACTCGTAGTGAGTGACTTCTGGATCTAACAATTCGATTAAGCGGTAACGTTGGCGATCACTTAACCCTTTTGAGCGTTCCATTAATTCTGGTGCTTTGTCCAAAAGTCGCTGTAACTGCCAAAAAGCTGGATTGGAAAACCCAACAAAATCTAATTCCGAAGCGTCGATGAGGGCAAATAGTGTCTCGATGTTGTAATCAATCTCCTGGGGATGAACGTACATATCGGCAAAGCATTCATCCCGTTGATTTTCCAAAGACCAACGTTCTTTTTCTCGCTTAACAATTCTGTTGTTTTGTGGTAATGAGGCCAAGATTTTTCGTCCGAGGAAGACACCATCACGGTAATCACCGCGCTGCTCACCTTGGAGGAGTGCGATCGCCTTTTGCATCAGTTGAATTTCCCAGCGCCCCAACTCGCCATAAACGAAGATGTGCATAATTCCGCCAGGAGCTAACTTCTTCGCTAATGCTTTAATACCGCGAATTGGATCGCTTAAGTGATGCAGAACTCCGACGCAGTTAATTAAATCAAACTCCCCTGGTAACTCTTCCACATCGTATAAACTCAGTTGATGAAACTCAACTCTGTTTGCACCCGAACGCTGACAGCGTTCCTTAGCAACAGAAAGCGCCCCTGCACTAATGTCTATGCCGACTACAGTTGCTGTGGGATTAAGATGAACTAAGTACTCGGTTCCCACACCAGTACCGCAGCCAGCATCTAAAATGCGGATATCTTGCTTTTGCGGTTTTTGGAGAGTGCAAAAGTTATAAGCAGCCAACCAATTCCAGCGCCAGTTATAACCGGGAGGTGGCTCATCTAACAGCGGTTCTGGAGGAAAGGGGTAGGTGTCGTAAAGTTTGGCAACAGCAGTGCTAACAGTTTGAGAATCAGACATGGTGAGCAGTATGGCAGCATTTCTGAGTTTAGCGAAAGTTGGTTGTTTGTGGTTAGTGGGAAAAACAGAATTTGAACATCATCCTTCTAACGAATGCCCCTGTGCCAACATCTGTACAAAAGCTTTGTGTTCAGGTGAATTCAATCCTTGCTGCAATCTCTGCCACCAGTTCGGGTGCGCCTTCAATGTAGTCATCTTCGCTCAATCGAGATTGTCCACCAACAGCTGGCGGAATCATCAGCACTCCATCCGGTTGCGGTTGATTGTTGCGATCTAAACGCACAGTCGGTTCAATTCCTAGTTGAACACCAGGGGTTGATGCCTCATAAACTCCCAGCCAAGTGATTAAACGTCCATGTGGTTGAGCATGACTTTCAAAACGTAACGGAGATGCCACGTAAACAATTCCTTCGATCAGTTCTGCTTTTTTGATGTTAGAAGCTGCGGTGTAACGTTGCTCGAATTCGTCAACACTAAGGCGATCGCCACTCTCTAAAGGTGGAATCTTGGGTATGATGTCTAATTGTGGCATTCCAGTATTAGAGTGGTTAACCATGATTTTATCGATTTACAGCCATCTGTTTGAATTGTAAGCATTTAGCCATCAGCTAGAGCGTCTGTATCATTCAGTTTATAGTCAGCGCTTCAATATTTTAAAGATTCAAAGCGATCGCCTGAAAAAAGTATTTCTGTGAGTCTTGTGAAGTTTAGTAACAACGCTGAGATCATTTTCAGAGTTCCAGCTTCACAACCTGATACATTAAAGCTAAATTTTCGACACACTTCTTAATATTGCGACAGATAAACCACAAAACGTTCTAATCTAAAAGCTGACTGGGTTAATTTTTTTAGCAGTCTTGAAGGCAACACTCTAGATGCATAAACAGTTAGATGTGTCAAGCCCAAAAGCAACCCAGACTTAACACAAAAATAATATGATAGGAGTTTTACAAATCTCATGAGTGTTAAGGCAAGTGGTGGAAGCTCGGTTGCGCGTCCGCAACTATATCAAACCCTAGCTGGCTCGACTATTTCGCAAGCGGAGCAACAAGACCGCTTTCTCGGAGCTGGTGAACTTAATGAGCTAGCAAGCTATTTTGCATCTGGTGCAAAGCGCTTAGAAATAGCCCAGAAGCTCACAGAAAATTCCGAAGTTATTGTCTCACGCGCTGCCAACCGCATTTTTGTGGGTGGTTCGCCGATGTCTTTCTTAGAAAAACCTAAGGAACCAGAATTGGCAATGGCAGTTGCATCTGCCATAGATGTGAGAGAAGGGATGAAATTAGGAAACGTGACTTACGTAGAAAGTCGCGGTGGGTTCCTAGAAAATTTACGCTCCATTTTTAATTCCTCGCCTAGTGGTCCAACTCCTCCAGGCTTTAGACCAATCAACGTTTCCCGTTATGGTCCTAGCAATATGGCTAAGAGCTTGCGGGACTTATCATGGTTCTTACGCTACGCTACTTATGCGATCGTAGCTGGAGACCCGAATATCATCATAGTTAACACGCGTGGTTTGCGGGAAATTATTGAAAACGCCTGTTCTGGTGAAGCCACAATTGTTGCTTTATTTGAAATAAAAGCAGCAGCTCTTTCATATTTCCGTAAGGATCCAGAGGGAGCGGAAACTGTTAACCAGTACATGGATGTTTTGATTTCCGAATTTAAAGCACCCACTCCTTCTAATAAACTGCGTCAAAGACCGTCAAACGACCAACAAGGCTTGGAACTGCCCCAGATTTACTTTAATGCAGCAGAACGGCGTCCCAAGTTTGTGATGAAGTCTGGATTGTCTGCATCTGAGAAAAATGAGATAGTCAAAGCTGCGTATCGGCAAATCTTTGAGCGTGATATCACCCGTGCCTACAGTCAATCGATTTCTAACCTGGAATCCCAGGTGAAGAATGGCACAATCTCGATGAAAGAGTTTGTCCGCCGTGTTGCGAAATCTCCACTTTACCGCCAACAGTTTTACGAACCATTTATTAATAGCCGCGCCCTTGAACTTGCTTTCCGTCATGTCTTAGGACGGGGACCAAGTAGTCGGGAAGAAGTGCAGGAATACTTCTCGATTATTTCTAAAGGCGGTCTGCCAGCTTTAATCGATGCTTTGGTAGATTCTCAGGAATACGCAGACTACTTTGGTGAAGAAACTGTACCATACATCCGGGGTTTAGGGCAAGAAGCACAAGAATGCCGTAACTGGGGACCGCAGCAAGACCTGTTCAAATACAGTGCGCCTTTCCGCAAAGTCCCGCAGTTTATCACGACTTTTGCTGACTACGAGCAGCCACTGCCCGACCAGCATCCTTATGGTTCTGGTAACGACCCACTGGAAATTCAGTTTGGGGCAATCTTCCCGAAAGAAACTCGCAACCCTAGCACACGTCCAGCACCTTTTGGTAAGGACAGCAAACGCATCCTGATTCATTCGGGTCCTGGTATTAATAATCAAAACAGTAATCCCGATGCGCGGGGTGAGTTTCCAGGTTCCCTTGGTCCCAAAGTGTTCCGTTTGGATCAACTTCCCGGTACAAGAGGGAGAAAAACACCAACTGGAGTCAGTGTAAAATACAGCGAAAGCTCTACTCAAGCACTGATTCGGGCTGCTTACCTGCAAGTCTTCGGTCGGGATGTCTATGAAGGTCAGCGGTTAAAAGTTGCAGAAATTAAACTGGAAAACGGGGAAATTTCTGTACGGGAGTTTATCCGTGCTTTGGCTAAGTCGGATCTGTTCCGCAAGCTGTACTGGACTCCGCTTTATGTATGTAAGGCAGTTGAGTATATCCACCGTCGCTTGTTAGGTCGTCCTACCTACGGTCGTCAGGAGAATAACAAGTACTTTGATATTTGTGCCAAGAAGGGCTTGTACGGGCTGATTGATGCCTTTGTTGACTCGTTGGAGTACAGTGAGGCATTTGGTGAAGATACAGTACCATACGAACGCTATGTAACTCCCCAAGGTTTGGCATTGCGGCAACTACGTGTTGGTAGTATCCAGGATATCGGCACAAAAGTCCAGAAGGAAGAAACGCCGCGTTTTGTGGAACTAGGTACAGTCACTGAAATGCGGTCGGAACCAGATATCCAGTTCCGCATTAACCAAGGTGTCACCAAGAAGCGCGAACAAACGAAAACCTTTAAGTTGGTCGCGGGTATTGACGATAAAGTCGCAGTGGATACCGTTATTCGCGCTGGATTCCGCCAGATTTTCGAGCGTGATGTTGCACCATATATCACCCAAAACGAATTTACAGTGCTACAAAGCAGGTTGGGTAACGGTGAAATCACTGTTAAGGAATTTGTTGAAGGGATAGGTTGTTCTAATTTATACCAAAAAGAGTTCTATACTCCCTATCCAAACACTAAGGTGATTGAACTGGGAACTAAGCATTTCCTGGGACGCGCTCCTATTGACCAAGCGGAAATCCGCAAGTACAATCAGATACTAGCTGGTCAGGGTCTGCGCGCATTTATCCGGGCAATGGTGAATACTCAAGAGTATCTCCAGGCGTTTGGTGAAGATACGGTGCCTTACAACCGCTTCCCAACTTTACCGGCGGCGAATTTCCCGAATACCGAGAAGCTTTACAACCAGCTCACAAAGCAAAACAATGACATCGTCATTCCTAGCTTTGAGCCTGTAGAAGCGCGGATGGATGTTGCGAAAATGCCGATGTTGGCGAAGGCGATCGCAGATATCGCCGCGAAAGAGAAAGAAACCGACAAGAGCAAGCCGCTGTTTATTGAATTGGGTCGTTCCTACAACGATGGTCGCGGACAGTCCGTTGAGGTGGGCGTAGGTACAAACCGTCGCAAACCAGCACGTATTTACCGCATGACTACAGGCGCAAACCAGTCGGAAACACTACAGACAATCAACGCCATTTACTGTCAGGTTATGGATGTCTTTAGCGGTCAAGTACCTGACTACTTCCGTCGTTCTGACTTAGACAGTAAATTGCGGAATGGGGAAATTTCCGTGCGGGAGTTTGTCCGCGAGCTTGCCAGTTCGGAAATCTATCGCAAGCGCTTCTACACCCCCTATCCGAACACCAAGGTGATTGAATTCCTCTTCCGTCACCTGTTAGGACGTGCACCAGCAACTCAAGCAGAAATTCGCACCTATAACAAACTACTGGCTGATAGCGGTTTAAAAGCGGCTGTACAGGTGATCGTTGAAAGTCCAGAGTATGCCCAGTACTTTGGTGAAGACGTAGTCCCTTATCCACGCTTCCCAGCGCTACCCGCAGGTAACTACCTCGGTAGTGTGAAGGCCTCAGCCGATTTGGTGAAACAGTCTTGGTCCAGCCTGTCTCCTGCTGTGCTGACAGGACGGTTTAGCGATCGTTAAGCAGGGTTAATTCTTTGTCATTAGTCAGGTGTCTCTGGTTGCTACAAATGACCAAAGACCGATGGCTAATGACTCCCTCCTCGGGTTGTAACTTTTCTTAATATCGCTTTCATCTTGGGTATGCGATAGTAAACATGAAAAGCAATATTACAAACTGTTAAGACAAGTAATATTTGCTCTACATAATGCCCGAAAATAAATCCTTAAGGTAGCTGAAGTTTAGAGGCTTGTGTACTTGTCTTTACCTAACCTTCCTGATCAGGGAATAGTTCCAGCAGTTATTGGACTGTTGTGACTGGGGAAACGACAAAACAAGCCAATAAAGTCGCACCAGTTTAATCAAATTCTGGTTTCACTTAGTATTGGAGGAATCCATTAATGAGTATCGTCACGAAGTCCATCGTGAATGCTGATGCAGAAGCTCGCTATCTCAGCCCGGGCGAACTGGATCGGATCAAGAGCTTTGTCACCGGTGGTGAACGTCGCCTCCGCATCGCTCAAATTTTGACAGAAAACAGAGAGCGCATTGTGAAGCAAGCTGGTGATCAGCTGTTCCAAAAGCGCCCTGATGTTGTTTCTCCTGGTGGTAACGCTTACGGTCAAGAAATGACAGCCACCTGTCTGCGCGACCTAGACTACTACCTCCGTCTGGTCACCTACGGGGTTGTTTCTGGTGATGTTACCCCAATTGAAGAAATTGGTGTTGTAGGCGTTCGCGAAATGTACAAGTCTCTCGGAACTCCTATCGATGCTGTTTCTGCTGGCGTCAACGCCATGAAGAACGCTGCTGCCTCACTGTTGTCTAGTGAAGACTCTGGTGAAGCTGGAGCTTACTTCGACTACTTAGTTGGTTCTCTGGCATAGGGCGAAGCTGTTTCACTAGACAGTATTGCAATCAAGTTGGAAATAAGGACATAACAACATGCAAGACGCAATTACCGCTGTTATTAACACTTCAGACGTTCAAGGTAAGTACTTGGATACCGCCGCTCTAGAGAAGCTAAAAAGCTACTTCTCAACTGGCGAATTGCGGGTACGTGCTGCTACTACAATCAGTGCTAACGCTGCTGCTATTGTTAAAGAAGCAGTCGCTAAGTCCTTACTGTACTCTGACATCACCCGTCCAGGTGGCAACATGTACACCACCCGTCGCTATGCTGCTTGCATCCGCGATTTGGACTACTACCTCCGCTATGCTACCTACGCTATGTTGGCAGGCGATGCTTCCATCCTGGATGAGCGTGTGCTGAATGGCTTGAAGGAAACCTACAATTCCTTGGGTGTACCCGTCGGTGCTACCGTGCAAGCTATCCAAGCAATGAAGGAAGTCACCGCTAGCTTAGTCGGTTCTGATGCCGGTAAAGAAATGGGCGTTTACTTCGACTATATCTCCTCTGGTTTAAACTAAGAGATGTTTTGCACTTAATCATAATTTAAGTGCGGCTTAATTTAAGGTTGGGAAATCAATTGTGAGTGCTAGAGGGTTTTGTCGCTTATCTGTTCGGTGCATTGCTGGGTGGTTTGTGCCAGCTGTCTAGTATTGACGCTTGATTTCCAACCTTGAGTGATTATTTTAATAACATGCACTCAAAATTTTGAAATAAAAAAGTTTTCACAGTAGCTACAGGAGATATAACGCCATGCGGATGTTTAAAATTACTGCTTGTGTTCCCAGCCAAACCCGGATTCGTACTCAACGCGAATTGCAAAACACCTACTTCACTAAGCTCGTTCCCTACGAAAATTGGTTTCGTGAACAGCAACGCATCATGAAAATGGGTGGCAAAATCGTGAAAGTGGAACTAGCAACCGGTAAGCAAGGAACAAATACTGGGCTACTGTAATTTTCTTATATAAAAAATTATTTGTAGGGAGTTGTAAAGAGGTCTGTCAGGCCTCTTTCTTGTTTTTGAGTATAATTACTCTCAAATTAATTGAAAAGAACCCCACCCCCAACCCCCTCACAAGGGTAGGTTTTTTACATGTAGGTAAGACTGGGTAGACATGGGGGGAAAGTAGACCAGGAAGAATCAAAAAACCTATGTATATATACTGTTTTTTTATCTGTTTCGGCTAAAAAATCTGCCTTGTCTACTTTCCTTCCTTGTCCTCCAAGTCAAGCCTTCACCCAATTGTAAAAAACCTACACCTGTGAGCCCCCAACCCCTCCCCGCAAGCGGGGAGGGGAGACAAAGCGCAGCTACTCCCCGCAGCGCTCGTGTAAGATTACCTATCTTCTTGATCTTCAAACTTGGCGTTCACAGTGAGGGAGCGGTTTTATACCAATTCTTTAAAAGGCGGCAACAGATAGAGGTAGGGGTGAACGGTGAGACAGCCCTGCAGGAGGGTTAGCCCGCTCTCACGGGGACTGCGTGCGATCTTCTCCCAAAGGGAGACGCTGCGTTAGCGACGTTCGTAGCGTCACCCGATCTTCGCAGCGATCTCCCTTGTCTTCTCCCAAGGGGAGACGCTACGCGCTCCGAGCGTCAGGGCTGTTCGCCCTTGCAGTATATTTGATGTGTAGCGAAGTTTTATGGAATTGGTATTATATATCGGTATTCATGTATAGCGGGAAGGGAGTAGGAGCGCTCTTGGGGTTCCTCTAGTATTTAAGGTTAATCTACCGGACATGATATTAGCTGATTATGCTTTACGAGCAACAACGTAGTAAATTAATTCCTCATACCATACACCCTGCTCGGTTTCTAGTGCAGCGATAGCATCGTCATAACTCGCTTTCAGAAGGCGAATTTTTTCCGGTTTTAATTCCCGCAGCGGATTATCGGTATGTAGCCAGAATTGCCCATTCCATCTGCTCTGGGCTTTTTCTAAGCTGAGATAAGTCCCCAGTTGTCGGGGATGAATTTTGATTTGATTAAATTTGGCTTGAGTTAATATGTGTTGAATTCGATCTGGTGTTCCCAATGGTTCGTGCAGATTGGGAAGTGTGATGCCATTTTTTGCACAGGCTTCTACGATCAACAATGCTGAATATGAATCTTCGGACGAACAGGTAAATGCGATGAATCCGCCGGATTTGAGAAAACGATACCAATTTCCGAGAATGGTGGGAATATTGGGAAAAAGCACGATCGCGTAAGAACAATAGATCGCGTCAAACTCATTCGATTCAGGCTGATATGCTTCTGCATCGACTTCAATTAACTGAACATTCGATAAGTTTTCGGCTTGAATTTTCTGCTGAGCAATCTTGAGTAATTCTGTGGCGATATCAATTCCAATCACAGAACCATTTGTGCCGACTTTCTTAGCGGCTTCTATGGCAATATTTCCCGTTCCCGTTGCAACATCTAAAACGGATTGCCCAGGAAATGGAGTTGCGTAATCAAAAAGTGCGATGGCGCGATCGCGAGTGACATCATTATCATAATCTGTCCTAGCGTTGTAGAAATCGATAACTTCCTGTTTATACATCATAAACACTAAAACCAGCTAAAAAACTCTCACAGCATAAATTATAGGTTTTTTGATGAGGTATGGATTCAACATAATATTAGGAAATCGCAGTTTGACAGTTGTGCCAAAACAACGCCTTAACAATTTTCTTTGTATACGCGATTACTTACAAACTTAACTTTAACTCCTCCCCTGGCAGGAACGATCTGCTGATTGAAAATGGTAAAGTTTGTATTAGCCGGAAAACAAAACTTCCCTCCGTCATGCTGTAAGGAAAGAAAATATCAATTACTCTACATCCGCTTCACTCTTGTCTAGGATTATCAGATTTCTGAGCACTGTTGCACGTAAGATCACAATTCGGACTGTAATGTATCCAAATAACAGGTTTCCTACTAATCTTCAATCCCTCCAAGGGCTGCTTTGTACTGGTTGCAGATAATAATGCCAATTCCTGCTATTTTTTACAATACTGCTACAACTCTATGGTATAGAGGTGTTAACAGCGTCTTTAGCCCGACAAGCTTTGGAAATATTTATGCAATGGCAACCTGATGTGATCGTCAGTGATACTGCCTTGCCAAATAACGATAACTATGTGCTAATTCAACAAGTGAGAACCAACGCTGGAGAACGCGGAAAAGTGGTAATAGGCATTGCTTTGACAGACTATGATCATCAAGATATATGTGATGGGTTTGATATGCAATTCACCAAACCTTTAGATATTAATGAGTTCGTTGCTGAGGTTGCCTGTTTAACAATTTCTTAGCAGTCGTCATACACGATTTCTCAACGATTAATACAATTTGGAAAAAGACTGCCATTAGGTTCAAAAATAAATGAATCTAAATGTCAATAAATGATAAGTAAATCTTAAAGCAAAATCTAAGCTATGAGTACTGACGACAAAACTATTTTGCTAGCTTCTGACAACATAAGCACACAAATATTGATTCAAGATGCGATTAAGCATGCATCCTTAGATCATGTCTATATCAACGTCTTTGTAGTCCAAAACAGGCACGAAGCTATACATTATCTTAAAAACAAAGTCTCTGATGATCAACATAAAGACTATGCTCTACCTATAGTAATACTAATAGATGTAAATATAACTATTTTGTCCGATCTGGAGTTACTGACGTGGATCAAGCAGCACAGCGAACTCAAGCACATACCAGTGGTAGTCATGAGTAACTCAGAAGATAAAAACCAAGTCATGCAAGTTATGAACTTAGGCGCTAACTCTTACTTTCACAAATCTTCGTCAATAAGTAATTTAATATACTTAGTAAAGGCTCTCGTACCTTGGTTACTGCGTGATTATGACATTTAATTGGTGGAGTGCGATCGCGACCGACGCTAATAAAGACTGTGGATGTTGCTTGCACCTGCTGATAGAGCTGCTCCTCATTCTCAAGATCCAAAGCACTGGTAGCTTCATCTAAAATGGCATATGGTGGATGCACAAGCAATAATCGTGCGAATGCTAGGCGTTGTTGTTCCCCTAAAGAAAGAACATTTGCCCAGTCTAACTCCACATCCAAACCACCTATACATGAAACGTCTTCTCTTGATTACAGAACGCTTTCCACCAGATTTGGGAGGTTTAGCTAGTAGTGCAGCGCGATTGGTTGCTACACTCTGCCAAGTGGGTATAGAAATTGATGTTTTAACTTGGAGTCGTTTCTTACAACCGGGTGAAGTCTTACCATCGGAATCACAAGAAGCTTCACTCTTCAAGTCTCACGTCTACCGTATAGGATTATACCGTCACTGGGACATGACCATGCCTCATACTCTGAATGTCCTAGAGTGGTTACATCAAAATCGTGCTTACGATGCTGTCTGGGGGCACTATCTATTTCCCAGTGGTTTTCTCGCTACTTGGTTTGCCGCACTTCAAGGTTTACCTAGCACCGTTAGTGCTCGTGGGAATGATATTGACAGAGAAATGTTTCCACCAGGAGATTTTGCTCGACTGCAATGGACACTGCAACACACTAAGGTGATTACTGCTGTCAGTGCTGATATGTCTCGCAAAATACAGATTCTTTGTGGACGAGATGATGTGTTGGTGCTGAAAAATGCGGTTGATGTGGAGATATTTTCTCCCTTGACTCCACAGGCTGTAGAGACTGGAGATGTCACTTTTCGACAAAAGGCTTCATTGGGAATTTCTCTGGAAGAAGTGGTACTGGGATTTTGCGGAGAATTGCGAGAAAAGAAAGGACAGCAGTTTCTGCTCAATGCTTTGACAACTGTTCGCACTTCAACTCCTGCATGTTTGTTGATTATAGGTGAGGTACGCTCATCACAAGAATCCGTGTTG
Source organism: uncultured Scytonema sp. (assembly GCA_937873135.1). Classification (GTDB taxonomy): domain Bacteria; phylum Cyanobacteriota; class Cyanobacteriia; order Cyanobacteriales; family Nostocaceae; genus Rhizonema. Next base: position 12,370 of record CALMVQ010000220.1, read on the forward strand.
CAATTTTACGCAACTCAATATCCAGAAAACGCCCAACGCATTATTGTTACGGGACACTTAACTAATAAAGCTGCGGTTGCTGAACATTTGCGACTGTGCGATGTTTACCTTCAGCCTTCTCTTTGGGAAGGAATGCCAAATGCACTACTTGAAGCGATGGCTTGCGGTTGTTGCTGTATTGCCAGCGATGCGGGTGGGATTCCAGAGGTGATTTCGCATGGTGAAAATGGCTTTCTTCTACCTCGTTCTCATCTCCATAAACTCGGTGAAGCGGTGCTGGAATGTTTGGCAATGCCACCAGAGGAAAAAAGTAGAATTTATAGCGCAGCACGCGATCGCATCCTTAATGAATTTTCTCTCTTCCAAGAAAAACTCCAAGTTCAAACTGTTATACATCGCTTAATGATGTAAAGGCGAACTTACTTTGATACGTCCTTCTATGCCATTATGCCAACGACGCTCTTGTTTAAATCGTTAATATTCATTACTTGACTTGCTGTTTCTTGTTTGTCCTCGCCATAACTTCTCTTTTTCTCGTATGAAAAGGAGTCATTCGTCAGAATCCAGGAGTCAGAATACCCCATGCCTAAAGTCAGGGGTTTCAAACAAGGAAAATTTTCGCTCATTCTCCACGATTAAAAACGTTCTGCTTTAAACCATGATTCATCTACCAGTCGCACAGAATTCAATTCTGAATTCTGGCTCCTGACGGATGTATTCTTCTTCGGTTACTTTATGATAACATATACTTAGACGAGCAACCCGATGTAAATATAAAGATTATTGTCTAATGGGACAGAAAAAAGTTAGGGGAGTTGGGCAGGACTATCACGAAGTCAAACTTCACATTCACATTGTCTTAACTCCCACAGCTAAGCAACTATTGCTTGAACGAGTCAAAGAACGTGGGTGTAGAAGTATAAGTGATTTGGTGGAAAAATGGGCAAGAGGGGAAGATACTGACTTTTGCTAAGCTTTAAGTAGATTTAAGGCAATCTGCTTAACCGCTATTTCATTCTAAAATGTCACTTTTTATGATCAGGAATTAACTATCTCATATCATTGGTAAGTTTCAAAGTACGACGGAACTCACCTGGTGTTGTGCCTGTCCAACGTTTAAATGCCCGAGAGAAAGCACTAGCTTCCGAAAAACCCAAGAGAAATGCCACTTCAGACACAGTTATGTGTTGTTCTTGAAGATAATGAATTGAGAGCGATTGCCGCATCTCATCAAGAAGTTCTTGATAAGAAGTGCCAGTTTCCTTAAGCTTGCGCTGGAGGGTGCGCGGAACAAATCCCAAGCGTTTGGCGATCGCCTCAACTCCCAGATTCCCTCCGCGTAATTCTATACTGATTTCCCGACGAACGCTGTCGATAAAACTTTCTGAATGAGGCAGCTTCGCCAGTAACTCCTCAATATAGCGATCTAGCACTCTTCCAAGTCCAGGATATGATTTCAAGAGCGGTGAAGAGAGAAAAGTAGAATCAAAAGCAATTTCATTAACAGGCTGGTCAAACTCTACCGGAGCGCGAAACAATCGATGATAGGTAGAAATGTCCTCAGGTAAGCTGTGCTGAAACCCCACTTTGAGGGGCACAAAATCTACTCCTGTTATTCTCCGAATCAGCAAGCAGATACCTGCTACAACCCAATCACAGGCAGCGCGGTATGGAGAGATAGAGAAACTTGGGACGGCATGAGTTAGGCGTGCAACCTTCCCTTTAACCTCAAAAGTCATCTCTGCCTCTTCGTGCAGAACTCTTACTGAGCGAACAATACGCCGCATTGCCTCATTCAAATTAGGACTACTCTCGACGGCATAACCTACCACATCCCAGCTACTAGGCTGTGCGAACTCCGCCATCCTTAGACCAATGCTAGGATTGCCAGAACAACGAACTAATTCTACCCAAAGGGCAATGAACTTTTCATGGGAAATGTACACATCAGCATCTTTTAGGATTTCTGGGTAAAGCCCGATGGCAGCGAACTTGTCGATGAAATCGATGGTAACAACAAATTGATCGATATGGTTCGGGAGGTGCGAGGCAAGACTGGAGTCCTGTTCGGCTTCTGCAAGGACTGGAAACGGGTGGACGAAGACTCGCCGGGGCTGCCAATGGTTGGTCTGGTGTCTCCATCTAAGGACTATAAGACCCTGAGTGGCACGGAGCTAGCCGAGAAGGACATGGATCTTAGGGTGCGCCTCATCTTCATGAACCGCCTCCATGAGAGTATCGCTGGGACTGCTTCGGTGTGTCTAGCAGCTGCTTCGTGCGTTAAAGATTCCGTTGTCCAAAAGGTAGTAAGCCGAACAGGAGATGTGTTGAGGATTGGTCATCCTTCAGGTATCACTCCTGCCAAGGTAAAGGCTCACCCAATCAACGAAGCGCCCTTCGTAAAGTTTGAGTATTTGGGTTTTAGCCGAACCGCACGGCGGCTCATGGATTGCACAGCCTACTATCCGCAGAGTACGCTTGAAAACTTTGACGATCATGTGAACCGGGGAGAGACGGACACACTGCCCGCCGTCATTCACGAATAAAACGCTTAAACCAGCCCTCTGGGAAAACAATACCGCCAACGGAAGAGTCGATGGCAGTTGTTTGGCCGGTACCGAGCGCCGGCTAGCAGCCCTTCTCCCTCATGCAGCCAAACCCTTACCAGGAAAAGCTATCGCCATTCTAGACCCAGGGAGAAAATTGGTGGTTGATGGCAAACATCCCCACTGTTCCACTGCTCGAAAGCTAAAGCAATACCAAGCTGCTAAAGATTTTATCCCGTGAACTCAACTCATAAAATGTATTTTTTGTCAAGATTTAGAGGGCAGGTCAAAGAATAGTAATCGTTTGGCGCTTTCCTTGTAGAAAACGGGCATCCTTAGTTGGACATTTTATTTTTTGGAAGTCTCTTAACTGCGAACAGACTTTTCAGTAGCTTAATTTCTCATCGGAAAGAGTTTGATTCGTTGGAAACTGTGCGACTTCAGTCCACAGAGGAAAACGAACGGCTATTTTAATAGTCTGTCTTTATATCTAAATTTAAACGGCGTAGCCAATATATTGAGAAAAGTAGCCAGAAACTTAGGCATAGACTTGAGTAGACTGTGTAGACGGTGTTTGACCACCGTAGGTAGGATAAGGCTTTGGAAAACGAAGTTTAATCCTAATTCAAAAGAATCCCCGTAGATGAGCGCTCGGGGAGAGTCAATTTATTATAAGCAGCAATCAAAGCCTCTCCAGCATGTTTCCAAGTGTAGCGATCCTCAATACGCTTGCGAGCATTTGCGACGAGTTGAGTCGTCAAGTCTCCATCCCGATACAACCTCAACACTGCATCTTTTATTGCTTTAACTGAACCTGACTTGACTAGCAAGAAATGCTCTCCATCTATTCCTAATTCTCTCACCACTGGTAGATCGCTCGTAATGACAGGGACTCCTGTTGCCATTCCTTCTAAAATTTTGAGCGGGCAGCAACCTTGAACTAAATTTCTGTCATTTGGCGTGAGTGGTGCCAAAATGACATCGGAGGTATGAATGTTTTCCACCAACTGCTTTTGTGACATTGGTTCTAATATAGTTAGCTTATCTGCGACTTTCAGCTTTGATGCCAGCTGCTTTAATGCTTGTATCTGATGGTTCCTGGCTTGGGCGATCGCTGTCAAATTTGCTCTTAAGTCTCGATTGACTAATTCCAAAGCCTCAACAGCTAAATTCACACCTTGCCAAGCGGAAAGTGTTCCAAAATAAACCATCTGTAGGGGTTGAGGAGTAGAGGAAGCAGGGGAGGCAGGGGAGGCA
>CALMVQ010000221.1 GCA_937873135.1 uncultured Scytonema sp.
CCCTTGATTCACTTTTTCCGAGTTTATTCGGTAGGTGCAAGATATAAGCTAACCCTGGGTCTTTATCATTTTACAATGGCTCATCAAAAAGGTAAGGCAACAGACCCAGTTAAGTATTTTGCTGACCCTCAAAATCGAGATTTAGGTATTATTAAACAGAAGCGAAAACCGAACGTTAAGTTAATTGTTGCTCCTTTTCCCGATATACAACGAGGGTCTGAACAGTTTTTTTTCAACAATTCCCTAAAAGCCTCTTGACAAAAGACATACGGTCTTAACTTGTCACCAATGGGGTAAGTGTCCCAATTGTCATAGACAAGTCCACAGCCAACAGTTGGAAGTAGTGAAGCCGCGTTCCAAAAAGAACGTTAAAAAGGCTTGAGCTACATAAACGGAAACGTTTACGTGTAGTTCTTAGGAGAGGGAATGGCGGTAACGCTTTCTCCTGATGTTTTGATATTTACAGTTGTCCTGTTTGAGCCAAGACTGGCTTCCCAGTAAACACAGCTTTCTCGACAATATCAGCAGCGCGGCTCACTCCGCCAGCATGACGAATGGCTTCTTGTAACCTCAGAGCATTCTGCTTGTAGGAGTCTTGTGTCAAAACCTGTTGGATTGCGGTTCGCAGCTTGGGAACACTCAAGCGAGACAAGGGTATAAATTCCCCAACGCCAGCCCAAGCAATACGCGCCGCTACCGACGGCTGGTCATTTGCAATGGGAATAGCGACCATTGGTACACCGTTACTCAAGGATTCCAAGGTAGTATTCAGTCCAGCGTGAGTAATTGTGAGAGTGGTTTTTTTCAGCAATTCTAGTTGAGGTGCATATTTGACAACTAAAGGTTTTCCAGGCAGGTTAGACAACGCTTCTGGATCGAGCGCGCCTCCTAGAGAAATTACTAGTTGGGCATCCAAATCCTCACAAGCCTGTGCTATATCACGAAAAACATACTGTAATCGATTTAGCACGGTGCCCAGCGAAGCGTAAATGAGAGGTTTCCCATTCAACTTCTCATAAGGAAAATCAACTTTTTGACGCGCTGTAGTATCGTACAATGGTCCAGTGAAATGGAGATGCGACGGCAATTTCTGCTTGGAAAATTCCAACTCAGCAAGTTGTTGGCTGATAATCGCCAGCTTAGAGTAAACTTCATCATCACTAGATCGAAGGGGCAACTTCCATTGTCGGCGATACTCGTTTTCCACGTCTCGGATGGGTTGTGTGAGCCAATGAAATAGAAACCAAACTAATTGATTGCGTAAAAGCGCCCACCACGCAGGACTATAACTCCAGGTTGTGAAAAATGGGGGAATTGCGTTCTGTGGATCAGCTCTCAAGCCTCCACAACCGCCAAAGCAGACGGTAACGAAGGGAATTTGAAGAAATTCTGCGACAGCATTTCCTGCGAATATTGTTTCGTCTACCAGCAATGCTTCTACACCGGCCTCTTTGATTGCTTTTGGAATATCCCGCAGGAGTAGAGCAGTGAACTCTTTATACAGACTAACAGTGTAACGTAATGCCGCAAGCCCATTCAGTTGCCCTAGCTGGACAGACATTTGTGCTGTTGACCTCAGAGGATATTCAGATTCTGCGATCGCCCGAAATTCCAATCCTGCTGCTAGGGCATTGGATTGAGCATCCAGCGTGCCTAAAACTGTGACTTGATGACCGCGCCGTTGCACTTCTCGCCCTAACGCTGTCATCGGATTAAAATGTCCAGTTGCGGTTGGACAGATGATGCCAAAATGAGTCATCGTAAATAGTTTAACTAACGGAAATTAAGTTAATTTAGATTTTAAATTTTAGATTAAACGCTCCAAATCTAAAATCTAAAATCCAAAATCTAAAATTGTCTGGGTCAATCTAAAATCATCAGTGATAGGTTAAGGTCATGAACAATTTGTCAATAAGTAATAGTGCTTAAAAATAGGCAAAAAATCCGGGTTGAAAACACAATTTTCGTCTGGTGAGCGCTTAATATTTAAACCGCTCATTCATTCTGGCTCTCAAAAATCAGTACAAATGTGAATTTTATACCTCAAATTTTCTTCATTTTTAAGGATAATTACGAATTGACAAAAGTAATTTAGTCTTAACCTATCACGAATGATCTAAAATCCAAAATCCACGCATAGTAAGTAATTATTCAAAACTTTACTTTTTTTGCTACAATTTCCGTTGTGGAACGGTAAGAAAATATCCCAGTTGTTTTTAATACTAAAGATTCGATGTTGTGTAAGTATTAGAATGTGAAGAAAATAGCTTTATGATAGAGAAAACTAAGTACGAAAAACGACACACCTATGAAAAAGAACCAATTGCTATCATCGGCATTGGTTGCCGCCTTCCTGGCGGTGTTAATAGTCCAGAAGCTTTCTGGAATCTACTGAGTAGCGGCATAGATGCCATTACTGAGGTTCCAGCAGATCGCTGGAACTTGCGCACTTTATACGACCCAGATCGGGAAAAACCAGGGAAAATATATACCCGTAGGGGCGGATTTATTGAGAATATCGACCAATTTGATGCACAATTTTTTGAGATTTCTCCAAAAGAGGCAGAACGTATCGATCCCCAGCAGCGGATATTACTGGAAGTGGCGTATCAAGCCTTAGAAGATGGAGGACAGGTGCCAGAACGCTTAGCTGGCACAAGCACAGGAGTATTTATCGGCATATCATTGAACGATTACTTTGATATCCAAACGAGCGTAAGCGATCGCAATTTCATAAACGCTTATACCAATTTGGGCGGGGTGAAGTGCATTGCAGCCAACCGCATCTCCTACACGTTCAATTTCACCGGACCAAGTATGGCTGTTGACACTGCCTGCTCCAGTGCTCTGGTTGCAGTTCACCTCGCCTGTCAAAGTATTTGGAATGGAGAGTCCACGCTGACTTTAGCAGGAGGCGTGAATGCCATGCTCAAGCCAGAACCAACCATAGGTTTCAGTAAGGCATCAATGCTCTCTCCCGACGGTCAATGCAAGAGCTTTGATGCACGAGCAAACGGTTACGTTCGGAGTGAGGGTGCAGGTATTGTAGTCCTAAAGCCTTTATCCAAAGCTTTAGCTGACCAAGATCCGATTTATGCAGTAATTCGAGGTACTGCCGTTAACTCGGATGGTCACACGAACGGCATTACGGTTCCCTCCGCCCAAGCACAAGAACTAATGCTACAAGAAGCTTATAGGCAAGCTGGGGTATCACCTGAGCAAGTACAGTACGTCGAGGCGCATGGAACAGGAACGTCTGTAGGTGATCCAATTGAAGCAAATGCCATAGGTAATATCCTTGGTAAGGGTCGTCAACAAAACAGCTACTGTATTATTGGCTCAGTCAAAACCAATATTGGACATTTGGAATCAGCAGCAGGTATTGCTGGTTTAATCAAGGCAGCACTGGCTTTAAAATATCGCCAAATTCCGGCAAATCTCCATTTCCTCTCGCCAAATCCCAAAATTCCTTTAGAACAACTGCGCTTAAGAGTACCACAAACCATAGAACCTTGGCCCGAAAATGGCCAGGAACCACGAATAGCTGGTGTGAATTCCTTCGGGTTTGGCGGTACTAACGCCCACGTAGTTCTCGAAGGTATTGATAGGTTACCACAACATAAGGAGATCCACTTAGAGGAGTGCGCACTGCTATTGCCCCTTTCGGCAAAGAGTCCAGAAGCACTTGCTGCGGTTGCAAAAGTAACCCATGACTTTTTAACCACGGCTTCCAGTTCCGGCGTTTCATTATCAGATATCTGCTACACTGCCAGTCTGCGTCGTGGGCATCACGAGCATCGATTAGCCCTGGTGTCTGATTCCTTTGAAGAAATAGCAGAACAGTTAGAAGCGTTTTTAGCGGGAGAAACCCGTCTGGCGATGTCCTCTGGTTGTCTAGTTTCAGGCTCCTCGCCCAAACTCGCTTTCGTGTTCTCCGGGATGGGACAGCAATGGTGGGCAATGGGGCGGAACCTCTTGCCCAGTATCCTAGCTACTTAGCGGAACTGACGCTGCTGGGAAGATGTGGGCCGCAGTTAGCGGACGTCTTACGAGGTAATGTTGACCCTTTAGGACTGATTTTTCCGGAAGAGTCTTTGACAACATCTGAGCATTTTTACCAAGATGCACCGACTACTCGAATCTATAACCTGTTGGTGCAACATGTGATCGCTACATTAGTTGCAAGTTTACCTCAAGAACGAATAATACGGATTTTAGAGATTGGTGCCGGCACAGGCTCCCTAGCTTCTTATGTATTTCCTCTACTTCCAACCAATCGCTCACAATATGTTTTTACTGACGTTTCCCAAGTCTTCACTGTTCAAGCTCAGCAGAAGTTTCACGATTATCCGTTTGTTGAATATCAACTATTAGATATTGAAGTTGATCCCATAGCTCAAGGATTTTCGCCGCACTCGTTTGATTTAATTCTGGCAACGGATGCACTGCAAGCGACAACTGATTTGCGGAAAACACTGAAGAATGTCAAACAGCTTTTGGCAACGTCTGGGTTGCTAGTTTTGATCGAGTTCACCAAACCCCCACGTTGGAACGACTTGGTATTCGGATTACTCAAAGGCTGGTGGCTATTTTCTGATTTGGATTTACGACCGTCACATCCAATCCTTAGTTTTCAAAAATGGCACAATTTGCTCATAGAGGTAGGGTTTAAGGAAGTTGCCGGAATTCGAGATACAGAGGCAAATGAGGAATCTCTACAAACTGTGATCGTAGCTACTGCTTCTAATTTTGAGCAAGAATCTGCTGTGAAAATAAACGTTTCCCATCAACCAGAAAAACAAGGAAGCTGGTTGATTTTTGCAGACAGCTTCGGCGTTAGTCAGCAGCTAGCAAATTTGCTTAAACAACACTCACAAAACCCGATTCTCATCTCGCCCGGAACAGCTTTTTCTCAGCTTGATGACAATAATTTCCAGATCAGAACGCAACATTTAGAAGATCTACAGCAAGTTTTGGAAACAGTTAACAGCGCTCAGTCTCCTTGTCGTGGTATAGTCCATCTTTGGAGCATCGACGCACCTCCTATAGAGCAGACCACAATTTCTTCCTTAGAATCAGCCCAGACAGTAGGTGTCTTGAGCGTAGTTCACTTGGTTCAGGCATTGGTGAAAGTTGGTTGGAACCATTCCCCTCGTCTATTTTTAGTAACTCGTGGTCTTCAAAGCGTGGGAGAAGAAGTTAAATCTCTTTCAATTGCCCAGTCTCCCTTGTGGGGCTTAGGTAGGGTGATCGTCAACGAACATCCAGATTTTCGTTGCACGATGGTTGATCTTAATTCAACCACCTCCCCGTCAGAAATTCAATCTCTGTTTGACGAGTTATGCTCAGATGAACGAGAAGATGAAATCGCTCTGCGGGGTGAAGCTCGTTATGTCCATCGGTTGATGCCCTTATCATCTACAGATATTCGTTCAGTCCCAGAACAGGCTGTAACTGCGACTCCTCAAGCTTTTCGTTTAGAAAATTCCACACCGGGAATTTTCGACAACCTGACTCTGCGGGCAACGACACGCCAAAAACCTGAATTTGGAGAGGTGGAAATTCAGGTTTATGCTACAGGTCTTAACTTCAAAGACGTAGCTAAGGCAATGAAATTGCTGGCCGATGTTAATTTAGAGGGGAATTTTTTTGGACAAGCTCTTGGTCTAGAATGTACAGGAATTATTACTGCAATTGGCTCTGGCGTTGAAGGATTTGAGATAGGAGATGAAGTCGTTGCTCTTGCTCCTCACAGCTTTGGCACTTATGTAACTACAGATCTCCGTTTAGTAGTGCATAAGCCTGCACATCTCAGTTTTGAGTCAGCTGCCACAATTCCTCTAGTTTTCCTAACTGCTTACTACGCCTTACACTACTTAGGGCGAATCAGTCAGGGAGAACGGGTTCTTATCCATGCCGCAACCGGGGGTGTGGGTATTGCTGCCATCCAAATTGCCACTGCAGCTGGTGCAGAAATCTTTGCCACCGCTGGTAGTCCGCAAAAGCGGGAGTTTCTCAAGAACTTGGGCGTGCAACACGTCATGGATTCCCGGTCGTTAGCGTTTGCTGATGAAGTCATGGATCTGACAGGTGGTAAAGGCGTAGATATCGTCCTCAACTCTTTAGCAGGAGAGGCGATCCCCAAGAGCCTCTCCGTTTTAAGAGCCTATGGACGTTTTATAGAAATTGGCAAGCGGGATATTGACAGCAACAGCAAGTTAGGGCTACGACCTTTTCAAAAGAATTTATCGTTTTTTGCTGTGGATCTTGATCGGTTTGCACATGAACGCCCTGATTTTTGCGGTTCTTTACTGTGCGAATTGATGCAATACTTTAACAAGGGAACCTTCCACCCGCTTCCTCATCGGGTATTTCCCATCTCGCGGGTGGTAAGTGCTTTCCGCTACATGGCACAAGCCAAGCACATCGGCAAAATTGTAGTTGATTTGCAAAACCCAAAGGTCAGGTTGGCTCCTTCATGTGAGGAAACAATCACATTTCGCAGTGATGGAACTTACTTGGTTACTGGTGGACTCGGTGGTTTTGGCTTAGCGGTGGCTCAGTGGTTAGTGGAACACGGGGCGCGACACTTAGTACTGATGGGACGGAGCGATGTACTTTCAACAGCAGCTTCAACAGCCATAGAAGCCATGAAAGAGTCGGGTGCTGAAGTTGTTGTTGCTAAAGCAGACGTAACTCAACAACAGCAAGTTCAAAGCATTCTAGCTGACATTAGTCAACAAGCGCCGTTAAGAGGTATTATCCACGCTGCAATGGTACTTGACGATGCTCTTGTGCTGCAACTGAACTGGGAGCGTATGCACAAAGTCATGGCACCCAAAATGCTTGGAGCCTGGAATTTGCATACTCAGACATTAAATACACCGTTGGATTTCTTCTTGCTGTTCTCTTCTTTCACTTCACTCGTAGGAAATCCAGGACAAGGAAATTACGTAGCTGCTAATATTTTTCTTGACGCGCTGGCTCATTACCGCCATGCAATCGGTTTGCCAGCTCTAACCATCAATTGGGGTTCTATTGCTGATGTTGGTTATGTTACCCGCAACGCTGATGTCGCTGAACATCTCAAGCGACTGGGAATTCAACCTTTGCCAGTGCAGCAAGTGCTGAAGAAAATGGGAGAATTACTACTCCAACCAGAGGCGGTTCAGACGGGAGTAGTGGATGCAGATTGGCATCGGTGGAGCCAAGTTCATCCGGCTGGTGCATCACCAAGGTTATCTTACCTGAATAAGGCAGCAGCAGTCTCAGAACAGGCAGATGCTGAGAATGGTGAAGAAAATTTGAGCTACAGCGCTTTATTATCGGCAACACCAGCAGAGCAAGAGCAGTTGTTGGTGTTTCGTATTAAAGAACAAGTAGCAAAAATAATGGGAATTGCTGTCGCCAAACTGGACATCAGGCGATCGCTACTGCAACTAGTAGGCTGTCAAGATTGAATTGATGGGTTTCAAAAACAGGTAATATAAATA
>CALMVQ010000222.1 GCA_937873135.1 uncultured Scytonema sp.
GTCAAAAGTTTTCCTCTGTCAATTCGCTACGAATTAATGCAACGCTGTACTAAGTAACTAGCCAATGACCCAATACATGATCGGTAAAGTACTGCAAGGGCGTTACCAAGTCGTCCAAAGCTTGGGTGCAGGTGTATTTGGACAAACATACGTTGCGATAGACATTGAAACTCCAGAGAATCCCAAGTGTGTTATTAAACAGCTAAAAGCGAATAATAGCGAACCCAGCTACGCAGAAACTCTGAGGTTGCGCTTTCTCACTGAAACCGAAACCTTAAGGTTTCTTGGACAACACGAGCAAATTCCTCAACTCATTTCTCACTTTGAGGAAAATGAGCGCTTCTACTTAGTCCAAGAGTTTATTGAAGGACATTCGCTAGCTGCTGAACTGCCCACAAATCAAGATCCAGAATGTCTTTGGAGTGAAAGCGAAGTTGTCGACTTTTTACGAGAAGCCTTAACAATTCTACAATTTGTTCACTCTCAAGAAGTTATTCATTGTGATGTTAAGCCAGAAAACTTCATCAGACGTGCTTGTGATAGCAAGTTAGTTCTTATGGATTTTGGCTCGATCCAGCCAGTTGATTTTGCGTTAGATTCGGTATTACCTATATACAGGATTCCTGTAACCTCTTTGGGGTACATACCACCAGAACAATTTATCGGTCAGACACAGCCTAACAGCGATATTTTTGCTTTAGGCATGATTGCAATTCAGGCTTTAACAGGGCGTACACCACGGCAATTAAACAAAGTAGATCCAACGACTAATGAGATTATTTGGCGTTTGAACGATGTGTTTGTCAGCGACTATCTCGCTGCTATCCTCTGCCAAATGATCCGCTACGACTTTAAGGACCGCTACCAGTCGGTAACCGAGATCCTACAGGCGCTCGAGCAAATACCATTGGAATGTGGCAAATCGCAAATATTAGAAGTAGAGTATACCTTATTACAAAAGGGTGAAAATGATCATTATCAAGACGAGTTAATTGTTCCTAGCAATCATCATCCCTCTTCAAACATATCGCCCTTACTTGTGGGAATGAAAGTGGGATTGGCAGTTAATTCTTTCATGTTGGGATTTGGGGTATATTCTTTAATGAATCATTCTCCAGCACACCAAGAAACAGAAGCTTTATATAAAGCAACGGAAGAATATCAAGCAGGAGATTTGTCAGGAGCGCTCGCTCTGGTCAAATCAATTCCTTCCACTAGTCATATGTACCCAGAGGCACAAGCCACCATCGAAGAATGGCAAAATCAATGGCAAATTGCTGCTCACCAATATCAAGTCGCTGAAAAAGCTTTTCATGAGAATCGATGGTCAGATGTACTTCATGCAGCTCCTCAAGTCCCTGATATTTTATACTGGCAATCAAAAACAGACACACTAGTTGAGCAAGCACAAGATCATATCGAAACACGAACACAAGATTTATTAGCTAAAGCCTCTGAAAAAGCCAAAGTACATGAATTTAACGAGGCTTTAGACTATCTTCACCAAATTCCCAAAGACACCTCTGCTGATCACAGAGTTCAACAGAAGTTGGCGGAATATAACCAGAAGCAGCATATTCGAGCAACCCATTTGTTACAAAAGGCATATGATCAAGCGGCAGTGAGTGATTTTGATGGTGCGATAAAGTTTCTTCACCAAATTCCTAAAGATGCTTCAGTCTATAGAACTGCTAAAAATAAGCTGATAGAATATGCTCAAAAGCAGCAAATTCAGAATGAAGGTCAAAAGATAGCTTCATTAAGAATGACTGCTGCCTTAGATAGGGTTGAGCCATTCATCGGTAACAGTTCTACGAAGACGTCACAATCTTCCGAACCTGGTAGCTTATTGCAAGAGGCGAATATTCGGTAGAAATGAGCAGTTAGCAGCTAACTGCTAACTGCTAACTGTTGTTATTTTCTACACCGAATACAGTGGGAGTCTGTTTGAGGTGTGAGATGACGGAGATGTCTAAATGCCTCCTGGTTGTTGTACACTATTCGCCTTTAACTTTTCTTGCGCTTGGTTACGGGCGTTTATTGCTTGTTGATAATCTGGCTTGAGTTTAATTGCTTTGTCATATGATGCGATCGCATCCTGGTAATGCTGCAAATTCAATAGGGCATTCCCTCTGCTGTACCATGTTTCACTATAGTCTGGCTTATAACGAATTGCTCTATTGTAAGATGCGATCGCATCTGCGTATTTTTTTAGATTGTATAGTGAATTGCCCTTATTATACCACACTTGATAATCATTTCGCTTCAATTCAATTGCTTTATTATAAGATGCAACTGCTTCTTCGTCACGTTGCATTTGATGCAGTGACCAGCCCCGATTGTACCAAGCTTGATAGTTATTAGGACTATATTTAATAACTTGATTAAAAGATTCAATTGCCTCTGCATAACGTTGCAAATTAATCAGGAGATTGCTTCTTGACAACCAGGCTTGCTGATAATTTGGCGTATATTGCACTGCTTTGTCATAGGCAGCAAAAGCATCTTGATAGCGTTGGATGTTAACTAATGCATTGCCTCGATTGTACCATGCAAGCGAATAGTCAGATTTTAATTCAACAGTTTTATCGTACGCAGCTATTGCCTCGTCGTACCTTTTTAAATTATGTAATGCCCTAGCTTTATTATACCAAGCTTCATAAAAATCTTTTCTTAATTCAATAGCTTTTTCATAAGATTTAATAGCTTGATCATATTGGTTTAAATGACTTAAAGCTTCACCTTTAGCATTCCAAAGTTCTGGAGAGTTATTTTCTAACTGTAAAGCTTTATCAAAAGAGCTGATCGCTTCAGGGTATCGCTGCAACTTAAAGAGCGCAAAAGCACGTCCACTCCAAGCGTCTAAATAATTTGGCTTAATTTGAATTGCTTTATCGTAAGCTACAAGTGCTTCTTTATATTCTTTTAATTCTGACAGTGCTTTAGCTTGACCATTCCATGCTAAAGCATAATCTGGTCTAATTTGGATAATTTTTTCATAGGTAGATAGAGCATCTTTATAACGTTGTAATTCATAAAGTGTATTTGCTTGCTTGTACAACTCTGCAGCATTAACAGAGTTGATTGCCTGAACGATATAAATAGATATGACAATCCCTATTCCTATAAAACTTAGCCCTAATACAGAATTTCTGAGTAACTTTTTAGAAAATTTAGGGAAGATTTTGATTGGTGGTGGAGTGTAAACATTTAATGGAACTGTGTGATGGGGTTGATTCCAATCAGTAATTGCTTGTAAGGCGACTGTTGCGGAGGAATAGCGTTGGCGAAAATCATACCGCACCATTTTGTCTAAAAGTTTAGCAAAATCATCACTTACTGTTGTATCTTTTTGCCAGTTAAGTTCATTTGTATCGGCATCTTTTTCAATTTGCTCAGGTGATAACCCAGTTAGAGCTTGAATACCAATGATTCCCAAAGCATAGATATCACTAGAGAACTTTGGATCACCTTGAGCTTGTTCGCTAGGAATATATCCGGGGGTACCGATAGCAACAGTAAATTTTGTGTTTCCGCCTGGAGTTATCACCTGGGTTGTAATTTGTTTGACTGCTCCAAAATCTATTAAAACTAACTTATCATCTTGCTTACGTCTCAGTAAGTTTCGCGGATTGATATCGCGGTGAATGACTTTTTGTTGATGAACAAATTGCAAGATTGTCAAGATTTCTTGTAATAGGGAAATGACTTGTTCTTGGTTGAAGATTTTTCCGGGCGTGAATTCTTGACTCAAGTCATGACTTTCAATAAATTCCTGTACGAGATAAAATTCTTCGTTTTCCTCAAAATAAGCTAAAAGTTGGGGAATGCGATCATGAGTACCCAACTGATACAAAACTTGGGCTTCTGTATCGAATAAACGTCTGGCTGTTTGTAACGTTACTGGATCTGTCGCTTGAGGTTTGAGTCTTTTCACGACACACTGAGGCGAGCCTGGTAAATGAGTATCACAAGCAACAAAGGTTTCTCCAAATCCCCCTCCTCCTAAGTAACTAATAATTTGGTATCGTCCAACAAGTGTGTGTCCTAGCATTTGGTTTGCCTAGTTTAGTGCGATACAAGAGAGTGAGAAATGAAGAATCAGGAGTGAGGAGTTAAAAATAAGTCTAAGCTCAAAAAAGAATTACTATGATCTAATAACTCCTCACTCCTGCACAAACCCGATCCGACGAAGTCTCTATAACTCCTAACTCATTTAAAATTATAATGATTCCTATCAGTGATAATATTATAAGTCGCGGAAAGCCAAGAGTTATTTACTGGGTGATTGGCATTAACTTAGCCCTCTTCTTTTGGGAACTCAAACTAGAGAACAGCGGTGAATTAAGCTCTGTTGTCAACAGTTGGGGTGTCATTCCGGTGCTTTTTAATGCAGCGATCGCAAATGCACTGTCTGGTAACCCAGCTGCTGGGATAGTGGTAATATGGCGTTTGACCTCACTGCTGCTGGGAATGTTCCTTAACGGCAGTTTTAGTCAAATCTTAGGTAATTTGATATTTTTATCGGTTTTTGGCAAAAATGTCGAAAATATTCTCGGACATAAAATATTTCTAGTATTTTACTTATGTTCCGGCATTTTTACAGGTTTATTTCAAATTATTACCGAACCTAGTTCCAGCGTACCGTTTATTGGGGCAAATGGAGCGATCGCATCTGTCTTAGGAGCCTATCTCTTCAAGTTCCCTAAAGCAAAAATTGATACAATCCTTCCTTTAATAAGGGACTTCCAGAAAATAAAATATACAGTTGGCAAAAATGATAATCATTATAGAGGCTGCTGTCGGCAGCCTCTCCCTGCCCCTTTTGTAGTAAATTTAGTGATGATTGAATTTTTGGGTGGAGAGAAGTGTCTATAAAATTAACGGATTCACTGAAAAAATTACTGAAGCAAACCGCAGAACAATTAAAAGGTGCGGTCAGGCGTAAATTTATAGCACAAACAGTTATGGCTCTAGGACAAGGAGGACAGTCGCTGGCAGAGCAAGAGTTAGGATGGAATCGCGTAACGATTAGTAAAGGAATTAAAGAATTAAAAAGTGGGATCACTTGTGTGGATAATTATCAAGGTAGAGGGCGTTATAAAGCAGAAGAAAAACTCCCAAATCTTTTAGAAGATATTAAAAAGTTAGTGGATTCACAAAGTCAAATAGATCCAAGTTTTAAAAGTCAAAGACTTTACACTCGCCTGAGTGCGACTGAAGTAAGACATCAATACTCATTGATTACTGTACGTTCGCTCATTTTGTCAGGGTGAAAGGAATTAATGC
>CALMVQ010000223.1 GCA_937873135.1 uncultured Scytonema sp.
CCCCCAGCAAGACTGCTCCCTGCCCCCAGCAAGACTGCCCCCAGCAAGACTGCTCCCTGCCCAAACTTACCAAAAATCAAACTCTAACTTATGGCTTTGATTACCGAAACGTTTCAGCGCGTAATAGCACTTTCCAATATTCTACCCAAAAAGGAACAGTCACTTATGATGATAGCATCAGTCAAGGAGCGCTATTTGCCAGATATGAAATCAACTTTACTCCTGGTTTTGCTCTCAATTTAGGCTTACGTCAAGATTTCAACAGTTTAGCAAATGGTTCTTTTACATCACCAAGTGTAGGCGCACGCTGGGCAGTCTCTAACTCCACTACCCTCAGAGCTAATTATATTAGAAATTTCCGCGTCCCCACTCTTTTTGACTTATACGCTCAAGGTTCTACCTTTGTTGGTAACCCGAATTTGCGACCAGAACAAGGTGATAGCTACGATCTAGGCGTAGACCAAAAAATTGGGTCTTTTGGTCTTTTGCGTTTGACATTTTTTAGTAATACAATATCTGATTTAATTGCGTATAACTTTGCTGTTCCCATAGCATCTTATGAAAATATCGGCTTAGTTCGTACCAGAGGACTTGAAGCGGCTTTCAATATACAATTGGCAATGAATGTATACGCTTTTGTAAATTATACGTTAAACGACCCTCAGATATTAAAAAGCACCAACCCTAGCGAAGTTGATAAAGAATTGCGGTTCGCAGGTGCAAACGGCTTAAATGCGGGAATTTCTTATGAAAATCCACAAGGTTTGTACTTAGGATTTCTCATGCATTCCCTAAGTGGATATCCGATTAATAACACTAACACAGAATTTTTACCAGGATACACGACTTTCGATATCAAAACACGAGTTCCTGTGAGTAAGAATTTAGTTCTAACTGGTAGTGTAGACAATATTTCCAATCAGCGGTACCAGTTATTCCCTGGTTTTCCTGATGCAGGTAGGGTTTTCCAAGTTGGAATAAATGCGCTATTTTAATAGCTATTAGCTATCCTCAAATTAAAACAGGAAATCAGCCATGCCTGAATTTAATCCTTGGGTAACACCATTAAATCCCATCACCAATGAAGCGACACCAACAGGAGGATACATTGAGTATCAAGATTTTGATTTTAGTTGTGACGTTTTATCATCCCTCCTTTACACCCTCTTTCAGCAGAATTGGCAGCAGGTAGGGGTAGGACATATTGTGCAAGGTGGCGTGTTGGAATTAGAATTTACTCAAGCACCGAAAATTTGTATTCTTTACGATGGATATCTTACCGTTGTCACCGAAAGTTGGCATCTTCACTTATGTATTGAAGCAAATTTAGGAGGTCCTCATTGTAAAACTCCATTAGAATTAAGGCAACAACGTCAAGTCAGCCGTGCTGCTTTGTATCGACGATTTAATACAGAAGGTATTCCTAGAAGTTGGGGGATTGATTTTTGGAATGGTGCAGGCGAGAATTTAATGACGATATTCTTACCCAATCCATATATTGATGGAGAAAATTTATTACCAGAAGGCAAGCCGAACTTAGCAAAATTAAAGCTTTACGAAGAACTGCGGGACATTTACGTGTTAGGAGATAAGCCAATACCGTTTAGTAGCAATCCCCTGAAGCATCCTTACATATCAGTTTGCACTTCTAGCCGTTGTCTCCCTTCGCAACATTGGCAACCTACTTTTGAGTCACTAAAAGCAGCAGTCCAAAAAGCAGGTTTGGATATCCAAGTAAGAACTTCTGGCTGTTTAGAAGTTTGCAAACTTGGTCCAGTCGTTTTTTATTCAGAGGATAGAACCTGGTACACTCGCGTCAAACCAGAAGTGGCTGAGACTATTGTCAATCAACATTTAGTCGCCGGGCAGAAATTTACTCAACATTGCTACCCACCAGTTGAAGAAACATGATAGGTGCAAGACTTACCACCTCTAAAATCTTAATAAAGCAGTCCTCAATAACTCATGAAATCCTCTCTTTCCTTCCTTGGCGTTCTTCTCTGCGAGACGCTGCGCGAAGGCGCTCTTGGCGGTTCATTAAAAAAAAATATTCACCTATCAAATAGGATTGCTATATTTTTGTGCCAGATTGTCTTAATTGCTGTTTTGGCTGTTGCTTGTCATAGCACCAAAAATACAAGCAATGTTAGTCAATCGACTCCTGGCACAGTTTCTCTATTTAACACTAAATCTAGCGCTGATTGCGTTCAAAATTATAATCCTCAAACTAACTACTTTTTTGACAAAGTTTCCATCAATCACGCTCAAGGCTTTGTAGTAGAATATCATAATAACTACAAAGTTGTCACGGTAAAAAATCCTTGGCAAAATGCCAAGACAAAATTCCAATATATTTTAGTTCAATGTGGCACACCTGTCCCAGAAAAATTTAAGAAAATGCAGGTGATTCAAGTACCTGTGAATAAAGTTGTTTCTCTTTCTACCACTCATTTACCCCATCTAGATAAATTAGGATTAGTAGATAGACTTGTTGCAGTCAGCAATACAAAACAAGTAAACACCAGCAGTGTTGTTGAAAAAATCAAAGCTGGGAAAGTCGCAGAAGTGGGAAATGGTGCTAGTGTTAATGTCGAGCGAATATTAGAATTAGAACCTGAATTGGTAACGACTTTCGGCACGGGAAATTCACAGACAGATAGTTATCCTAAACTATTAGAAGCTGGGTTAAAGGTAGCTATCAATGCTGAGTATATGGAAACTTCACCTCTAGGGCGAGCAGAGTGGCTAAAGTTTACAGCTTTATTTTTTAACAAAGAAGCAAAAGCTGAAAAAGTGTTTGGGGATATTGTAAAAAAATATCAAGCAGTAGCATCAAGAGCAAAGGCTGTCAAAAATCATCCTACCGTGTTCACAGGTTTTAACTTTAAAGCGACTTGGTATACGCCAACAGGTAACAGCTACGTTGCCAAATATCTGGCTGAAGCGGGAGCAAAGTATCTCTGGGATAATTATAAATCATCTGGTAGTCTTCCTCTTTCCTTTGAAACAGTTTTTGAACACGCTGCAACGGCTGATTACTGGAGCAATGTTAGTCAAAATTGGCAAAGTTGGCAGCAGCTAGTTACTGAAGATAACCGCTATGCTGATTTCAAGGCTGTGAAAAATCATCAAATTTTTAATAATAATGCTCGTGTCAATGAAGCTGGAGGTAATGATTACTGGGAAGGTGGAATTAGCAACCCGGATTTAATATTATCTGATTTGATTAAAATTTTTCATCCAGAATTATTACCTGAGCATAAGTTTGTCTATTACCGTCAGCTTAATTAAATTAACATATCCCGGCACAGAGAAGATTGAATTGGAGTAAAAAGAGGGTAAAATTATATTTTGATGAGTCAGATAGCAGTGAAGTTTAATAAATTTATCAGGGGTAATATACGTATAAATATAGGCTTAAAACTGCTGATTTTTTTAGCTTTGGTTTTAGGCGTCATTACCGCGTTTTTGCTTGATTTAGGTTTGGGTTCAGTCAAAATACCTCTTCAGGAAGTTATCACCATATTACTAGGTGGTGAACCTTCAAAAGCTAGCTGGACTAATATTATTCTGAAATTTCGCTTACCCAAAGCAATAAGTGCAACTTTAGCGGGTGCAGCTTTGGGAGTGAGTGGATTGCAAATGCAAACTCTATTTAGAAATCCTTTGGCGGGACCTTTTGTATTGGGTATTAGTTCTGGTGCTTCTTTGGGAGTAGCGTTGGTGGTGTTGACAGCAAATGTAACGGGTATGGGTGCGTTATTAACATTAGGGATCATTGGCGATTTCGGTTTAGTAGTAGCGGCGAGTGTGGGTGCAGCACTAGTGTTGGGGTTAGTCTTAGTAGTTTCGAGGCGTGTACAAGATACGATGACACTACTGATTTTAGGGTTGTTGTTTGGCTATGCAACGAGTGCTGTTGTAAGTATTTTGCTGAATTTTAGTGAAAGCCAACAAATCCAAACTTACTTGCAATGGACTTTTGGCAGTTTTGCTGGTGTCACTTGGCAACAAATGCTAGTTTTAGCGCCTGTGGTGGTGTTAGGGTTGTTTGTGGCAGTGATGCTATCTAAACCTTTAAATGCACTACTTCTCGGTGAATCTTACGCTCGTAGTCTCGGTTTAGGTGTGCAACAAGCGAGATTTTGGCTGATCACCAGTGCTTCTATCTTAGCTGGTGCAATTACCGCTTTTTGTGGACCGATCGCTTTCTTAGGTGTTGCGGTTCCCCATCTTTGTCGCAGTCTATTTAACACCTGCGATCATCGGGTGCTAGTCCCTGGTGTCATCTTCATGGGTGCAATTCTGGCATTAGTTGCAGATTTACTGACGCAGCTTGCTGTTCGTCAGATAGTATTACCTTTGAATTCTGTCACTGCTTTGATTGGTACTCCAGTTGTTACCTGGGTCATTTTACGTCGTAATTCTCGAACATCTTTTCCCAAATGAGTGATGCCATCCTAAATACCAGCAATTTAACTATTGGTTACAAAACAACGCGGCGTACTACTCGCGTTGTTGCATCTGACATTTCCGTCTCTCTTACTGCTGGTGAACTCGTCTGCTTACTTGGTGCTAATGGTGCGGGGAAATCAACTCTACTACGAACCTTGGCTGGAATGCAACCCCCAATAAGTGGTAAAGTCCAACTTCTTGGAGACGATGTTTATTTGTTAGCACCCCAGGAATTAGCAAAGCGACTCAGTTTAGTACTTACCGAAAAGGTTGATGTGGGAATGCTGTCAGCTTATGCTTTGGTGACAATGGGGCGCTATCCTTATACTGATTGGTGGGGAAAGCTGACTCCCCAAGATGAGACAATAGTCAACTGGGCAATTAAGGCTGTGGGATCTGTAGATTTAGCACTGCGCAATGTTGGCGAACTCAGTGATGGTGAGCGGCAAAAAATCATGATTGCTCGTGCTTTGGCACAAGAACCTATTTTGATGCTATTGGATGAACCAACAGCTTTTTTAGATTTACCCCGGCGCGTGGAGATTATGCAACTTTTACGGCGCTTGGCAAAGGATACAAATCAGGCTATTTTGCTTTCTACACACGATTTGGATTTAGCTTTGCGCCTTGCTGATAAAATTTGGCTTCTATCGGTTAACGGTTCAATACACATTGGCGCACCAGAAGACTTGGTGCTAAGTGGTGCATTTGCTGATACTTTTCGCAGTGAAGGCGTAGAGTTTGATGTGTTGTCTGGGGAATTTCGTCTCAATACACCCCACAAAGGAGAAATTAATTTGGTAGGTAAGGGGATCGAAGCAGTGTGGACAACTCGCGCCTTAGAGCGCGTGGGATTCCAAGTTTTGCAGAATCAGAACTCCACACAAATCTGGGTAGAAGTGATATCTGAACCTGCTGGAGGCGTTTTTTGGCAAACGACAAATAACTTGGCTGTGTATACCCATCATTCATTATATGGACTGATTAAATTTTTGGATTTTTGCTCGACGACAGTCCATAGTGACTAACGGGACTTAGACAAAAATAAAGCCCAAACTAGCTTTATAAGAACCTCAACACCTCTGACGTTTGGATCACTGGGGTTTTGTGAAGCGTATATGAACGGCTGGTGGGACGAAGAAAACAATCATCTCGTTGAACTACTGGGATTGTTGTATCGCAGCAATGTAGAGGACAAAGCTCGTGATCAGGTAACGATCACCCTTTTGAGCCAACATCGCGAACTAAAAGTTATGCGGATTCTGGCAAGGAGTGAGGGATTAGATCTTGCACTTACTGAATAAACCCGTAAAAAATAAATAAAGAGTACAAAAGTGTGACATTAGAATCAGCAAAAAGCTTATGCATATCATAGAAATTTAAAAAATATTTTATACAAAAAGCCTAAGTGCTTTTCCCAAAAATGTGATGGTGCGTTTTGTCAAGGCATGATGTTCCTTATAAAACATGTAAATTTTTATGTGTTGCAGTTTCATTAGTCTTGCTTTATTAGTGCAAATAACTTTCAATAATCTCTATGTTGCTTGCAGAATTATTTACAGATTTCAGTAGCGTGATGGAGTTAAGAGTAAAACGACAGTCACCAACCCCTAGGTATAAGCTAGGGGCTTGAAAGAGGAAGATTCACTATCTTCTAAATTTAGTTAAATCGGTGTTTAATGTACGGGTTAACAACCCAAACTGAACGAACTATCGCGTGGTAGCTCGCAATATGTCACTTCATCCGGTGCGTGTTCCCTCAAGCACCGTTGAGTGTTTTGGAAACGATTCCTGTGGAGTTTTAACCTTTATATAGCACGAGTATCTACCATGACTTACAAAACCCTGCGTAACTTCGTATTTGCTTTACACCGCTACATTGGCTTAGGTGTTGGACTGATTGCGATTATTGTTGGTTTAACTGGTAGCCTGCTAGTCTTCCAATCCGAAGTTACTACCCATCAAAAGCATTATCAAATTGGAAGCATCACTCCCAAAGGCGACATGCTGCCGATAGAGGTCGTTCTGAATACAATGACAAAGAGCTATGCCAGCCAGCCTGATTTTAAGCTCAATCGAGTTTATGTGCCGACAAAACCAGATGAACCATTTAATGTCGTTTATGTAACCAAGGAAAATGATTGGATTGAAACTTACGTTCATCCTTATACAGGAGCAGTTCTCGTTAATAATCTTAATCCCAATCCTGTAGAGCGCTTTTACAAGGTTATTTATGCACTCCACTACAGTCTGCTAGCAAACGACATTGGATACAAAATTGTTGGCACTGTTGGTTTACTAATGTGTATTCTGACGATCACAGGAATATTTCTCTGGCCTGGGTGGAGGAAGTTAGGGATGGGTTTCAGAATCAAGTGGAATGCTCATCCCAAGCGCGTGAACTTTGATATTCACAAAGTTGCTGGTGTGATTGCATCTGTGTTTCTTTTTTTCACATTTTTCACAGGTTTTTGCTGGAATTTTAGTGAGTTTAGTGAGCCTGTGATTCGGGCAATCACCTTTAGTGTGAAGCAAGAACCTGTTTCTCAATATATCCCCGGTCAGTCTCCTTTAAAGCTTACCGAGCAACTGAAGACCGCTCAAGCTCAATTACCTGGTGCAGAACTCAGAAGCGTTTATTTTCCGCAAAAACCAGACAGTGCTTTGATGATTCGCTACAAGTTTCCTCAACAAAAAGAAGACTATGGAAAGAGCTATGTCTATCTCGACCAGTATAACGGCAAGGTCTTGCGAGTAGACAATGCTCTCAAACCTTCCTTAGGCGATCGCATTCTCAATTCTTTTGCTCCCCTACACTATGGTACATTTGGCGGCTTGCCTACTCGCATTCTCTACGTATTTGTTGGACTTTCACCGTTCCTTCTGTTGGTCACTGGTATTGATATGTACTGGCATCGCAAAAGACCTAAGACTAATTTACCTACAAAAGTGTTTGCTCAAAAGTAGAAACGCTCCCATTTTATCTGTAAAAAATTTTGCATAGTCAAGCATGATGCTACAAGTATCGTCTGATCGCCGTCACATCATGTCCGTTTAATTACTTAGAAATAAAAGTTACGCTCTGGATTGCTCTTAAAAGTAAAAGAATGAGAGCGCTGAAGCGCAACTACGAACCTTATTATAAGTTTTCAATCGGACATTATCTGATGAAAAATTACGAATTATTTGCTCATGTCTCGCTAAAGTCACGCAGCATTTTCCTGAGTTCCATGCCGTGTAATTCTTCTTGAGAAATCATCGTGCGAGCAAATTCTTCTAGGTAGACACTGGCGTTAGTTACAGTATCTAGCAAGCTTTTATACAAACTCAAAGCTGTTTTCTCATGCGTTAGACTTTCTCGTAAGATATCCTGGACTGAGTGCGGAAAGGTTTTCTCTATTGGGGCAATGCGAAGGGTGGGATGCCCCTCTAATCCTGTCAAAATTTCTCCCGCTTGTAGAGCATGAGTGAGGGATTCAGTCGCTTGTGTCTTAAAAAAACTCACTATCGGAATCCGGTTGGGTCCATTTACCATTAAAGAATAGTGGGTGTAGCGAACTACTCCTGCCAATTCAAATTCCATGATTGAGTTCAATAAGTCGATAGTTGCTTCCAAATTCAGTTCTCTCATGAGTTGTTGTCGCTAGTGATTAGAATGCGATCGCGCCGGAGCCGTGCCAGTCAGCCTGTAGATACTTTTTGCAAATTTTTCCTTTCTTCTTGAGTCAGCAACTGCTCAATATCTGCTCTTCGTCTGTAGTACCAGATCAAACAGCATGACGCTAAGAACATCCGTTGCCGACGACTAAGCTTGAATCCTTCTTATTGAGATTAATCTTTAACAAGGTCATTTTAAGAATAAAGCAATTAGGGTACTTTTGTAGCTGATTCTCATAAAGATTTGTCAAGGAACCTGAATAACGAGTTCTTTTGACGTAAGTAGGCAGAGATTAGAAGAGTTGAGTTCAGGAAGAATTCAGAGGTAGCAATTGTTAGAATTTATTCTTAACTAAAGTGAAACTTCTCTTGAAAATAAGAAAAGGTGATTTGGAAGCTGGAAGCGCGATAGAAGCTTACCAAATCACCTGTCAGAGGAACTTTTAAATATATTCTTATTTATCAACGAAAATAATTGCGGATAGGATATTGAGCAAGTGAATCCTGTAGGCGCAGAGATTTCCAGAAGTTTAGTATTTCTTCTCTCACAAGCTCAGGATAGTAGAATTGAAAAAAATGTCGTCCTTCCACACATTCCCATAAGCGATCGCCTTCCATCAAATACGGTTGCCATCCTTGCAGGGCATCTGATTCTACTACTATGTCGTCTTTGCTACCACAAACCATCAAGGGTACAGGGACTGGACATGCAGGCACGCTAACCCGTTTGAACAGCGAATGAGGTGAGAGCGACGAATTTAAATCTCGCTTCAATATTCTCTCCAGACGCTTGAGGTTACGTTCATTCTGATAGCCGAACAGATTGTGTACCATATCGGTGAGAGTTTTTTGCCGACATAAGAACGGGAGATGGCTGTAATAATGAGATCGCCAATCAACCGCTGCATCAGCACCCACAGCTAATAGAGTTAAAGACTTGACTTTCTCTGGATATTGACGGGTATAAAGGAGTGCCAACAATCCTCCTGTACTATGACCTATCAGATGCACGGGATGATGGCAATATTGGAGATAGTCATGCAGCAGCCGCAATGCAACGTCTAAAGAACTTGCCTCATCCTGGTTTTGGCAATATTCCCAAGCAGCTACTGTCAATTGGCGTGATAGGTAACGCAATAGAGGTTGATCGAAGCATTGCAAACTGGGGCTTGTATTCACCCAAACGACATCTGGCTGTTTAGACATTAATCTACCCTACAAGTAATTGAAGTTGAGAAATTAAGAGTGAAGGCGGCTTCTAGCTAATAGCCGATAGCTATTAGCAATCATAGTTGTACTCATTTGTGTATAGAATTGTTGATAATATTATTCAACAACTCTGAAAAACAGCTTACACTAAAAACTCAACTAATGCAAAAATTTTTCATTAAAATTTCTTTTAATAAAGATTTGTGGTGTCAATTTCTAGCGTGTAAAGACGTAAAAGCTATGCCAGTAAAGGCTTTAGAGTTCTCCCATTCCCAGATCAGGAGCATCACATTACGTATTGAGATAAAAAATGATTAAGCCTTAATATAAATTATGAGAACAACTAAAAACTATTTCTAACAAAGCAGCAATGTAGAGACGTGCCAGTCAGACTCTCCATAAAGGATTTGGGTAAAAGCACAATTCATTCCCGGAAAAGTCTCATGGTCACTTTATAACTAGTACAACAAGGCAAAAGTAAAAAGTAAAAAGTAAAAAGTAAAAAGTAAAAAGTAAGAACACTTATTTTATAAGC
>CALMVQ010000224.1 GCA_937873135.1 uncultured Scytonema sp.
ATTCGCGAGATAGCATCGCGAATAATGTGTTTCTGCCAAATTGGGATGCTCCCCTATAAAAGCGAAAGAATTGCTTGCTAAAGCAGGCTTTAAATACAATAGCCAAGGACAGTTATTAGACTCTCAGGGAAATTTTGTGCAGTTTACCCTAATGACCAGTTATAGTAATAAAATTATAGAAACAATCGCAGTACAAATTAAGCAAGATTTAAGTACAATTGGCATATCTGTTGATTTAAATATCGTAAATTTTAGCCTTTTTCTAGACAAAATTCTTAACTCTTTTGATTGGGAATGTCGTTTGGGAACTATTAATTTTACTGTGGAACCAAATGACATTGCTAGTTTGTTCTTGCCTGAAGGTAGTTTCCATGTATATAATCAGGAACCTCAGAAAGGTCAAACTCCAATAACAGGACGAGAGGTGGCAGACTGGGAACGAAAAATTGGCGACCTTTATCTTCAGGCAGTAGAAGAATTTGATGAAGTAAAGCGCAAAGCTATCTATGCAGAAGCTCAACGCATTGGTCAGGAGTATCTGCCATATATTTATTTAACTCAGCCTTTGACAATGGCAGCAGTGCGAAATTATATCCAAGGTATTAATTACTCCGCCTTAAGAGGAGTATTTTGGAACATTTACGAACTGAAACTGGGTGAGCAGAAATAGTGTAACTATACCCAGAATTTTTCCGTAGCTGGAAGCATAAAATTTCCGCCACAGTTGCTCCTTGCCTTATATTTACGTAGAAGAATAGATTGTTATTTTAGACCGTTGGAAGGATAATATTTCCGTTTTCTAAAATTGTCAGCAAACTGTTTTCGTGAGTACTAAGAATTTTTTGCCCTTAATGTACAAGCTAACATGCCTACTGTCACGTGGGCAAAGTTTTTTTGACAGACTCTGCAACAGGATGCGAAAGAGTCGGATGCGCGGCAATTCTTCAGTTTTTACTGCTCCGTGGTTTTCATTCTGGATGGTTTATGGGGAAATTCTGCCTTATCCTTGGCTGACTTGATCGACATTTCAATCAAAAAAGCAGCAAGGTTAGCGGTGGGGCGTCCTTGAAACGCAGCCCAAAATTCCAAATCAGCCAAAACAGCGTCGGGTAAAGTAATGTTAATTGCTCACGAAAGTTTGGCGTGCCTTCTGTTGATCTCTACCATTTAATGGTTTTTTACCTAATTTTAAGCACTATTACTTATTGACAAAGTCTTCATGACCTTAACTGCTCACAGATGGTTGGGAAGTAGTTCGCAATAGCAAGGAAGTCATAGGAAAATGAAAAACGTTGTCTCAAAAACAATCAATGGCAGTTTATCAAGTTCGACTCATGAATCCTGCAATGGGGTTAGATCGCACCATTCAAGTCCCTGACGATCAGTATATCCTTGACATAGCAAAAGAAGTTGGTATCAACCTCCCTTCTGGCTGCAATCAAGGAGAGTGTTCCGTTTGTGTTGCAAAGATAATTAGTGGAGAAGTCGATCAAAGCGAACAAAAGTTTTTGCGTCCACATGAAATCCAAGCTGGCTATACAATTACCTGTGTCACTTACCCCTTGTCAGATTGCACTTTAGAAACTCATCAAGAACAAGTCTTGTATAAATCAGCACTGTACTTTAAAACTTAATATTTTCCATCTCCTACCTCTTGTCTCCTCTCAATTACCAGCCAAATGGCATAACACAAATCTGCCTAGATAAAGAGGTTGAAGCGTGGCATATGTTTGATTATAGAGACAGAGCTTTAAAAGTAAGTGTCTCTGTTTGTTGGAGAAAAATTAAGATGGGAACATTTTTAACCACCGTAGCTACGGCTTTGAGTCTGTTGATTGTTGATTTAGTTGTTCCAGGTGTTAACATTGCCAATTTTCCAGCAGCTATGATTGCTGCTTTGGTCATTGGCTTGATTAACGGATCTGCTAAACCAGTTTTATCAACTCTATCGTTGCCAATTAACTTCCTAAGCTTTGGAGCCTTCTCGCTTGTAGTGAATGGGATCTGTTTCTCGATCGCCGCATTTTTGGTTCCAGGATTTAGCGTACATGGAATCATCGGCTTTTTTCTAGCTCCTGTAGTTCTGTCTTTTGCTAATACTTTCATTGGCAACTACTTTGCTGAGAAGAACCCACTTTTAAAGAGTAGTGATAGTGCAAAAAGCAATGCTGAATTGCCATCTAGTTAGTTATCAACATTGAGAGAGACGTAAGTATTCTCGTCTCTACTCAACACCGAACCAAGTTAATTCCTTTGGCAGAGTTCTTGATTCGGTAATTTACAGATAATGGAAGTGAAAATAGTTTAAAAAAGTAGCAGCTATCCTATGATGAAATTACTTCGCTTTGTTCTTGGTCTTCTTGTGCCTCCACTAGGTGTATTCTTGTCAGTCGGGATAGGTCCCACCCTACTAATAAATATTCTGCTAACATTACTAGGTTGGCTTCCTGGTAGTATTCACGCAATTTGGGTTATCGCCAAACATGAAGAAAGAATAAATAGAGAGGGAGAAATATACTAAGCCTTGAAGAGCTATATAACCTCATGAAAAGACGTCAAGTTTTTATGCTTGGCGTCTTCTTCGTCTTTTATTATATCCAAAAATAAATCAGATAAACAAGATTAAATGTGTTCCAAATGTTCGTAGTTGCGCTTTAGCGCCAAAGCATTTGTAAAAATTGTAAGACTTAGACACCCGACTTCTTAAAGAAATCGGGTGTTGTATCTGCCATAAGACATTTAAGTCCCCGACTTCTCTAAGAAGTCGGGGACTTAAATGAGCGACTTTCACTACTTCACACAGCTTTACTTAACAATAGCCAGTAAGGGCGTATGCAATACACCCCTAAACCGTCATCTATTTATGAGATGATTCCTTTTCTTTGAACTTATCAGCAGCACTTAGAAGCAAATCCCTTAAAAGTTGTTTGACTTGACGCTCTTTCTGAGCTACTGCTGTACCTGCTTCACCCAGTTTATCATCTAACTGCGAGCTTTTTTGTTGTACCTGTGTAACTACGACTTGTGCTTGTGGACGTGCTTCTTGATTAAACCAGTTTTTTGCCTCGTCCAGATGACCTTTAACCTCTTCAGAACGTCCACCGTAGCGTGCAGCTAAGTTCGCTTTGACTATGGCTAGCTGAGCTTGCAGTTGAGCATATCTTTTCTTTAACAATCCGACTTCCTCACTATTGGTGATACCATTGATAGCAGCGTCGATAGCGGTTTTAGTATCAGTCGTTTTTTCTTTGCTGGTCTCTTTAATTTCTGCTAAAATACCTTCAACTTCTTGCTGAATTTTATCTTCTTCTTCGTCTAGTTTTGCCTGTAGCTGCTTAACTTCTGATTGAGTTTTAGCAATAGCTTCATGTCTTTTGCTATTTACAGCTTCTAACGCTCCTTCAATTGATGCCGTCACTTCTTCCTTGAATTCTCCACCTTTTTCTTGTAAGTTTTCAATGACAGTAGAAACAGCATCCTTAACAATGGTACGAAGGTCACTGGAACCTTCTTTAAACTCTGAGACAACTTGAGAAACTGCTGATTTCACAATCTCTCTAATATTGTCTGCTCTTAGCTGTCCGGTTTGTTTTGCTTGTTGCAGATCAGTTTGAATTTGCTCTTTGATATTATTAGCCATCTTCAATACCTGTGTAAATTTAACTAAATAGAAGTTTATGAAGAAGTCCGGGTTATCTACTTATTGCTAATTTTTCCCAATATTCTACTTGCGGTCTTCACGAGCGTTTTACAACTCACATATAACTGCTATATATCTATCCTGACGTAATATTTTCTAGTGCGGTACTTCCTAGAGATAGAAAACCACTAGTACCGCAAGGCGGAAGTCAAAAGTCAAAAGTCAAAAGTCAAAAGTATTATGGAACGAGCTTTTTAGGCATTTTAAATGGTGAACCAGCGCTGTAGAAGGGTTAGCCCTCGCTAGGCGACTGGTGTTGGCGTTAGCGACGACGGAGCATCACCCGATAGCGTTAGCGAGTCTTCTCCCAAGGAGAGACGCTACGCGAACGAGCGTCAGGGTTGCTCTATTTACGCGCCCGATCTACTGGTACCGCTGACAATAGGGGTGAGTTTCACCTGCGGGTCAGTTGAACCCAGTATTATATTGATTAATATCCGCCCCTACTGCCTACTCCCCCATTCACGCTACCTGGTGTAAGAAACGTCCCACCAGGGTTTACTGTATTCCTATTAGTGGTGATGTGCGTTCCATCTTGGTAATAGTAGGTGGTATAGCCGTTACCATGATCGATTGTTGTGGCAGGATAAACTACAGAGCCATTAGGGGCACTAATGCGACCATTATCATAAATACGGGTTCCATACTGATAGTTAGGCAAGTTTCCAATACCTCTCACAGCACCAGGGAGCGCAGAGTTTTGCAGTGACGTCTGAGCACTTATCGGTGATGCACTCGTTGCTGCTACAAATAAAACCGATAAGCCACTCATAATTAGATATTTCATCACACACCCTCCTTAGAGACCTACTTGTTTGCTATTGAGAAGTATCAATTAGCATATATATATACATGTATAGCTAATCTCCTCAAAGGGTGACAACAAGCTTGAGAGGTATTCTGACAGGAGATAATGCTACTTTAATGAGAAGCTCACCTATGAACGCTTACCAACAAATAACATCCAAAATCCGAAGTCTGGTGTATTCTAGACAACCTAACTGAAGAGAAGAAATATGAACACTCAAAAGATTTCATTGAGAAAGCTACTAACATTCGTATTATTGATATTATTAATCTCGACAACTGCCTTGAGTCAATCTGCTCGTGCAGCAGATACAGATAACGGTGCAAAAATCTTTAGCACCAATTGTGCTGGTTGTCATATTAATGGTAGCAACATTATCAGGCGTGGTAAGAATTTGAAATTAAAAGCCCTAAAAAAATACGATATGGACTCAATAGAGGCAATCTCGTCTATTGTAGCAAACGGTAAAAACAATATGTCAGCTTATAAAGACCGCCTCACTGAACAAGAAATACAAAATGTCGCCACTTATGTTCTAGAACAAGCTCAAACAGGCTGGCGGTAACCCAACTCCGCGTCCCTAATACGGGCGGGTTTAACAAGAGGAGCGCATTTACTCACAACTTATCTGAATTAAACCCGCCCCTACTGTTAACTATTACTCCTAATTCTCCTTATGATATTACCATCAAGTCGCCTACAATTCACCCCTGATTTAAACATTTGTCGGATATTAAATGGCATGTGGCAAGTCTCTGGCGCACACGGACGCATTCACCAACCTACCGCCATTCAGTCCATGTTTAAGTATATAGATGCAGGCTTTACTACTTGGGATTTAGCAGACCATTATGGTCCTGCGGAGGACTTTATTGGCGAGTTCCGCCGTCAAGTCATTACGACTCGTGGTGAAGAGGCTTTATCTAAGATTCAAGCTTTTACCAAATGGGTGCCTCGACCTGGGAAAATGACGAAAAAGCTGGTTGAGGAAAACATTGATATTTCCCTCAGAAGAATGGATGTTCCATCGTTAGATTTGATGCAATTTCACTGGTGGGAGTACCGAGATTCAAGCTACTTGGATGCCCTGAAGTATATGGCTGAATTACAAACAGAAGGTAAAATCAAGCATTTGGCTTTGACAAACTTTGATACAGAACACCTACAAATTATTACAGACGCAGGCATCAAAATAGTTTCCAACCAAGTGCAATTTTCACTTGTAGATCGTCGTCCAGAAGTCTATATGATTCAGTTTTGTCAACAGCATGACATAAAACTTTTTACTTATGGCACAGTTTGCGGCAGCTTGTTATCAGAAAAGTATTTGGGGAAACCAGAACCAAAAGGGTTGGAGCTAACAACTGTTAGCTTGAGAAAATATAAGAATATGATAGATACTTGGGGTGGTTGGGGTTTATTTCAAGAATTACTTTCTAGTCTCAAAAAAATAGCTGACAAACACAGTGTCAGCATGTCAAATGTGGCAGTACGTTACATCTTGGATAAGCCATCTGTGGGGGGTGTTATTGTTGGTGCAAGACTTGGCTTATCCGAACACATAGAAGACAATGCTAAAGCGTTTAACTTTACATTTGATACTGAGGATCTCAATCAGATAGAGCTTATATCTAGTAAGTCGCAAAATTTGTATCAGTTAATCGGCGATTGTGGTGATGAGTATCGGCGATGATATAACGCAAGAATACATCCGCCTGAATCCAGGAGTCAGGAGTAGGGGCGATCCTTAATAGATTGATTTTATCGCTTTGTAAGTTATCTGGTAAAACTAGGTTTCCTACGAGGGCATGACGATGCGGTAATCGGAGTACGTTTTAGTCCTAATGGTCAATTGATTGCTTCAGCTTCTGACGATAAAACTGTCAAACTCTGGAAGTCAGAGCTTCTGCAAGTGATGACAAAACGGTAATTTTGTGGAATAAAAATCATGTCCTAAATTTAGATCCACTGAACTAAGGTTGCGATTGGGTCGCCAACTATTTCAAGACTAACCCCACTCTTACTGAGAGCGATCGCCATCTTTGTGTGGGTTCGCGCATTTCTATATACTAAAAAACGCCTAAATCGCCAAAATGCTTATATAGCTTAAACTTTACGCTATAAACTGAAAGAGTATTGCCCATGAATTAATCAAGCTGCATCTAAATGCGGTACAATACATTTATTATTATGCCTGCTAAAGACATTTATCATGAGACTCTCAAAACGTCTTTAATCAAAGATGGTTGGACAATCACCCATGACCCGTTGCGGATTCGTTTAGCTCGGGGAAAAAATTTTTTTGTTGATTTAGGTGCAAAGCGGTTGCTAGAGCCTTGCCGCAGGTTACCAAGTGAAGAATCTCCGAGATACTTCGCTGCACGCTTGTTACACACCCTGCTCCCCTACAATTTTCTCTCGCTTATTCACCACACCCGTCTTTTCTTGTCAAGTAAAGAATAGCATCATATAATATTCGTCGCTATCCCGGCTAGGTTAGGGCTATGACTCTTTTGACATTAAATTTGCACACCGTTCATTTGACTGACGAACAGTTCTATGAGTTATGTCAAAATAACCGCGAGTTACAGTTTGAACGAACGGCAACGGGAGAATTAATTATTATGCCACCCGTTGGAGGTGAGAGCGGTAATCGAGAAGCCGACTTAATCATCGATTTGGGAATTTGGAATCGGCAAACTGGTCTTGGCTTTACCTTCAGTTCCTCCACAGTATTTAAGTTGCCTAATGGCGCAAACCGTTCTCCTGATGCTGCTTGGATTCAAAGAGAACGTTGGCAAGCACTCATACCTGAACAAAGACGTAAGTTTCCCCCTATCGCACCAGATTTTGTTGTTGAGTTAAGGTCAGCAACAGATGAGTTGGAAACGCTGCGTAACAAAATGTGGGAATATCTGGATGCAGGGGTGCAATTGGGATGGTTGATTAATCCCCAACAGCAGCAAGTGGAAATTTATCGCCAAGGGGAAGATGTAGAAGTGCGAAACCTACCTACAGAATTATCCGGTGAAAATCTATTGCCCGGATTTAGTTTGAGTTTATCACGCTACTTGTAGTTGTTTTCAGCTTTGGGCGCGAGTCATAGCTATCACCGCGTTAACCTTGCTAACCGTACAAGAAACGGCCATGACACCTCGTGCTCCCTTGCCTCTTTTATTAATAGTAGTAATAATTAGAAGCCTTACTCTTATGCCCGTTGACAATCATACCTAAGATATTACCTCTGGTCATTTTCAGGTTATCTAGAGCTTGCGTTAACACCGCTCGGTCTGTTTTGTGTATTCTAGTCACCAACACAACTCCATCAGTATGAGATGCAAGCAAGCTAGCATCAGCTAGTCCAACCAAGGGAGGAGCATCGTAAATAACTAAGTCAAAAGATTGATGGAAATCTTCCATTAATTGCTTCATTTTTTGGGATGAGAGCAACTTTGTGGGATCGGGTGGAATAGGTCCTGTGGTGATTATGGAGCATTCGCTGATAGAAGGCATCTGCCGCATCGCCGTCTCCACTGGCAGATTTCCAGAAATAATACTGCTTAATCCCCATATGTTATTCAAATTTGATAAAGAGTGAATTCGGGGTCGGCGCAAGTCTGCATCCACCAGTAGGACTCGTTTTCCCATAGCAGAAGCTGTTTGAGCTAGGTAGAATGCGATCGTAGATTTACCTTCTCCTGGTAAAGCTGAACTAATGACTATGGAACGAATTGGTTGATCGGAACTGAGTAGTTGAATATTCGTGTGCAGTACCCGTAAAGCTTCCATAAACTTGGAGGATTCGTACTGGTTGTGATCTTCAACAAGTACAGAGACGCGATCGCCAACTTCAGCCGACTCGGAATTGCCTTTTGGAAGTAAATTTTCCAATTGTGCTGTAGGAGTTCTTTCTGTAACAGCAATTTGACTATTTGGCAGTTGCTTTTCTAAGGGAATCGTTGCTAATAAAGGTAGCTTGAGCTTCTCTTTGAGAGACTCAACAGTATGATATGTGTTGTCAAGCTTTTCAACAAGTAATGCACTACCGATGCCTAAAAGTATACTGGCAACAAATCCCAAAATTAGACTACGCGGAACATCTGGAGATACGGGGATTTGAGGTTTAGTAGATGCTTGAACTAACTGCCAGGGAATTTGTGTTTGAGCTACCTCTATTTGCAAGTTCTGCCTCGTAGTGAGAAAGTTATTTAAACTCTCATTTGCTAACTGTAAACCCCGCTGTAAATTAGTGTATTGCCGTGCCAAAATTGGCAATTGCTGAACTCTCTGGTGAAGTCTGTTTTCAACTTGAGCAAGTAATTGACTCTGAGATTCTAGTGTCTGAATTTCATTTGACACTTGAGCAAGTTTAATATTCCAAGTTCGCTGCGCTTCGTTGCGTAATAAAGGCAGTAATCTTTGCCGCTTCTCTTCTAAGTCTTGAATAGGAATGCTATCCTCTTGGAAACGAGTTGATTCGTAAGCCGTTTGAACTTCCAATTGGCGAATTTGAGCAATTAACTGTTGATACAAAGCTGTATCATTGACTGCGACTTGTGCTCCATCTCTTTGCTGTATGCTGTTGAAAGCAGAGCGAGCTCTTACTAACTGTTGGTTAATCGTGAGTCTTTGCTCAGATAAAGCATTGACTTGAGAGGCAATTTCCTTTGCTTGGGCGTCTGGATCAACAAAATCATACCGTTGACGGAAGAGTTGTATTTTTTCCTGGATCTGCTCAACTCGCTTTTGGATTGATGGTAGTTGCTTTTCAACAAATTGAATTCCTTGACGTAAATTGGTTTGACGATTTTCCAAACTGTATTTCAAGTAAGCCCGAGCAAGTGTATTGAGTACGACTTGAGTCTTAGTGGGATCGTTGCTGTGATAACGAACTTCTATAATTTTTGTTTCAGCGAAACGAGTAATTGTCAGAGAATTTACCAATGAATCATAGGTAATATCTGGATAGTTAGCCTGCAATTGCTCAATAATACTCGCCATGAGTACAGGACTTTTCAGAACTTGAATTTGAGATTCGTAATCCAGGCCAGATTTGTCTATTTTCCCCTCGACATTAGAGGTGAGTTTCGGCAAATTGCTGTTATCACTATTAACAGGTTCCGCTAAAATCCGAATTTGGGATTCATATACTGGTTTTTGCGAGAGCGTTACAGCCGCAGCCGTAACCATAACAGTGGTTGCTACTGCTATAATTACCAGCGATCGCCGCTTAATAATACTCAAGACTTGACGCAAATCTCCATCATTCTCTTGCCCTTCAAACTTAGGTGAAAGCTGAGCCGGAAGCGTTGGAGTTAGATAGATCCTATTTCCGTTATGACCATTCCCGTTAGATGAGTTTTTTAAAGAAGTATCCATGCTGGGTAATAATGTTGGCTGAATTTTTATAAGTAGCTCAACCTAAAAATATCAAATGCAGTTTTCGCCACAGCGCAGCCGTAACACACTACGCCTAACGTTTTTTGTGTATTACGTTTTACTAACAACACCTACTTAGGTTTTATTTTTTATTTAGTTTTGTTACCGAAGAATTCAAGAAAATTCTGTGCGACTAGCAGATAAATCTTTTTAATTCTGCATTTTACCTAGCTCCCAGACTCAAGTCATATTTTTATGGACAATACTAACCTTAAACCTCTTAACAAGACTTCAGTAAATGTACGTATACACAAACAGTTGTTGTCTTGATTAAGGTGGAAAGGCGATCTTGTTTACTTGTGATATGGCAGTTATAAATCAATAGGGTCCAGTTAGCCGCGAAGATACCTTCAACAAGAGCGATAAATTGGAGGGAATTATTCTCTTTA
Organism: uncultured Scytonema sp.; assembly: GCA_937873135.1. Taxonomy (GTDB): domain Bacteria; phylum Cyanobacteriota; class Cyanobacteriia; order Cyanobacteriales; family Nostocaceae; genus Rhizonema. The sequence continues at coordinate 10,337 of CALMVQ010000224.1, forward strand.
ACCTCCGCAAGTGGGGGTTTATGTCTTGCAATTCTTACGAATCAGACAGGATTGCTATAGATAGAAATAGCTTCAGTATGTTGAACACTCTTTTTCTACAAAAGGTACAGAACTTTCCCTAACTGTGTTATTGTCTCAAATTTTTTGGGCAGTCTAGTACAACAAGGCAAAAGTAAAAAGTAAAAAGTAAAAAGAAAGAACCTTATTTTGTAAGGGTTTTAACTATTTCAGATGGGTGGTTTATTTCCGCCGATCTGTACTAGTATTAGGGAACGATGAAAAGGAGTCAAAATGCTGAATTTAGCTTGAAAAACTATGACTTCAAGCATGGGTTTTAGAAAAGTAAGCATTCAGCACGCCATCAGCTATCTGCCTGTATGACTTGGCTATATATCGAGTTTTGGTACCTATTCCGATATCAACAAAATTCATGAGCATTGTTGAATAGTGAATAGTTGAATACTTCCTTAAAAAGCCAAAAGTTATAGCTTTTACAACCGTTGAAAAGTAAGGCTTTGGACCAAGATTCATCTAGCAGTTGCTGAGAACTCTCTTGACTCCTAGACGCTCCTAGCCAGGGAGCGAGAAAACGAACTCTTCGCGTGCTGGCTCCTCCTAACTCATCAATTCTTCTTGAATAAAAAATTTTCTTATGAGTGTTAAAATTGTGAAATACACTGAACAACTGAAGCAATTTATTGAAAACACACATGAAGATTTACAAGTTTCAGAACACAAATTTTTTGGTATCGGGCAGTTTATTAAATTGTCTGTCATCACCCAGTTTTTTCCACCAGATTACGCTGCGACAGGACAGTTGATTTACGAACTGGTGAGACATTTAGAGCAGCAAGGGGTAGACGTTGAGGTATTTACAGGTCAACCAGGCTATGCTTTTAAGTCTAGCAGTGCTCCAGCAGTTGAACAGTGTGGCTCCCTGAGAATTAGGCGATCGCGCACGGCTCAGCTTTGTCCCCAACGAATTCGTGGCAAAGCCATTAATAGTGTTCTGTTTACTTTGCGTGCAGCACTTTATCTATTAAACGCGGCTCGTTGTCGCAATGTGGTTTTATTGACTACGGCTCCCCCATTTCTGCCAATTTTGGGATATCTGGCTCACGTTTTTTTTGGACTTAGTTATGTTTGCGTCCTCTACGATCTGTATCCAGATATTGCGATCGCCTTGGGGGTAGTACCAAAACACCACTGGCTGGCTCAATTGTGGCAGGCTGTTAACAGACAGGTGTTACGAAAAGCCAAGGGAATTGTGGTTCTCAGCCCAGCTATGAAGCGACAGGTGGCAGCGAATTGTCCGCAGGTAGCAGATAAGATTTCTGTCATTCACAGTTGGGCAGATCCTGAGTGGATTGTGCCAATTGCTAAACAAGATAACTGGTTTGCTCGACAGTACAATACTGTAAATAAATTTACAGTATTGTACTCAGGCAACATGGGTCGGTGTCATGATATACATACTATATTAGAGGCTGCTAAGTATTTACAAGATGAGCCAATTCAGTTTGTGTGCATTGGCGGCGGTGCTAAACGTGAGGAACTGATTGAGGAGGTAAATCGATTAGAACTAAAAAATTTTCAGTTTCTTCCGTATCAAGAAAGACAAGTGCTGCCTTACTCTTTGACAGCTTGTGATTTATCCTTGGTGAGTGTGGATGCTGGTGTGGAAAGTCTGGTTGCTCCCAGTAAATTTTACCCTGCTTTAGCCACCGGTCGTCCAGTCGCTGTGATTTGTCCACAGCATTCATACCTAAAACAGCTTATTGCAGAAGCAAACTGCGGTGAGACTTTTGAGAATACAGAAAGTTATGAACTAGCAGAGTTTATTCGCTTACTGAGTCGCGATCGACTTCTAGCAGAACGAATGGGGAGATCTGCTCGTCAGTATTTGCAGTCATATTTCACACCTAAGGTTATATCCAAGCAATACTTTAAAGTTTTGCTGCGAGCTATCTTGTAAGCAGATGCTATATTAAGTCATTCTTCAAGGCTGACACGGGGACACGGGGACACGGGGACACGGGAGAGGTTTTTGATGTTAATAGAGTCGCGATGGCATCTCATAGTGAGAAGGATATGTCTCACGACATTACTCCCCAACCGCCAGAAATGAATACCGATTAAATGGACCGCTCCTGAGCCAACAACGCAGAGAAAGAAGGTAAAAAATAGGTAATCTGACAGCGGTTCAGGAGTCATTGATAAAGACTGGACACTTTCAAATTTATAGAGTATCAATGTAAACATGTGTTTTCCAATTTGCTTTTAGAACTTTCGCAAGCCAATTTTAGTTGGAGAGCAGAACCTTTATTGTCTATGCTTCTTGCTGTTCTCAGCTTTAATACTACATATAGCAAGGACAAAAAAATTATCCTCAAGAGAATAGTAAATGTCTGATACTGTGATCCGAGTTGAAAACTTAGGTAAAAAATATATTATTGATCATCAGCAGCAAGAGCGCTACACAGCACTACGGGACGTGATTGCCAATCGCGCCAAGTCTTTGCTAAAACCATTCCAAAACTCAAAATCCCAAACCCAAAATGCTCACGAGGAGTTCTGGGCGCTGAAGGATATTTCATTTGAAATTAAGCAGGGTGATCGCGTTGGGATTATTGGACGGAATGGGGCGGGAAAATCTACACTGCTGAAGATTTTGAGTCGGATTACAGAACCAACTTCTGGATCTATTCGTATCAAGGGACGGGTTGCAAGTTTGTTAGAAGTGGGTACAGGATTTCATCCGGAGTTGAGTGGGAGGGAGAACATCTTTCTCAATGGTGCAATTCTGGGTATGAGTAGGGTGGAGATTAAGAGGAAGTTTGATGAGATTGTCGCCTTTGCAGAAGTAGAGAAATTTTTAGATACGCCAGTCAAGCGCTATTCGTCAGGCATGTATGTACGATTGGCTTTCGCTGTAGCTGCTCACTTAGAGCCGGAGATTTTGATTGTAGATGAAGTGTTAGCAGTGGGTGATGCGGCATTTCAAAATAAATGCTTAGGAAAAATGAAGGAGGTAGGCAAAGAAGGAAGGACAGTACTCTTCGTCAGTCACAATATGAGTGCTATTCAGTTATTATGTGCTCGCTGCATTCTTATGCAGAAAGGATATTTACAAGCTGATACAGAACCTAGTATTGGAGTTCAACTTTACTTAGGTGACAACTCTATATCTGATTCTTTTATTCGACATAAACAAGACGAGAAAAAACCAAGTTTAATTTCTGGAAAAATCAAAAGTTATGAGCAGTCATTAAACTCATATATTCAAATTGATGTTGAGATATTTAGTGGCGAAAAAAATCAAGTTAGTCTAGATATTCGTTTAACAGATGGAGTAGGAAATTCAGTTGGTTTCGGTTCATTAGGAACACTAAATTCTTCCCAACTTATTAAACTTAAACCTGGCTTGAACCCAATTTCATTTATAATACCAATCGCTCAACTTGCCATTGGTAAATATTTAATTAGTTTGGATTTGACAAAACCTGACATTGAGTTTTATGATCGCGTTGAAAATTGTTTAGCCTTTGAAGTTATGCGTCCACCATCAAAAGATTGTATTCGAGCACTATCTCAATCATGGGGATATGGATGTTTTGAAATCAATCTGACAGTTTTATAAAAATATTTTCTCTCTGATAAATTACTTTATAATAAAAATTAATTATGAGTATCAACAAGCAACATTCATATTTACAGAAAAAAGTAAGAAGATTTTTAAAATATAATTTAGGAGAAAGTAGTTTTAATAAAATCACTTTTTTTCAAAAAATACTTGGTTTTAGTAAAGATGGTTCAAAAGTTATTGATAATCTGTCAAAATTAAAAATAGAGTACAATTTTCATTCAACTATAGGTAATATATTATTTGATTATGGATATTTTGAAGAAGACGAAATTCAGTTCTTTATTAAAAAGTTATCTGGTGATAGTGAAATTTTTATACTAGATGTTGGTGCCAATATTGGATTGCATTCTATTAAATGGGCACAAGCACTTCAAAACGTTAAAATATTTGCTTTTGAACCTGCTATCGAAACTCAAAGGGTATTAGAGAGAAATATTGCTAGGAACTTTCTAGATAACAAAGTATTTATAGTACCTAAAGCAGTTTCAGATAAACCAGGTTATGCTAAATTCTTTTGCACTGAAGATGATGCTTATAATTCGTTAAAAAATACAGAACGAAAAACTATATTTAATACTATTGAGGTACCAATTACAACAATTGATGAATTTATAAAGACTCGCAAAATAAATAAGGTATCTTTAATAAAAATAGATGTTGAAGGATTTGAGACAGAAGTAATTTCAGGAGCTACAAATACATTAGAAAGATTCAAACCAGAATTATTTGTTGAAATTTATGGAGGAAGTAATTCTAACTTAAATCCAGAAGAAACTATTCGTTTAGTCTGCTCTTTAGGATATCAAGCTTTTGTCTTACGTGATGGTGTAGCAATACCTTTCCAAGAACATTCTGATTTTTATTACAATTACTACTTTACTTCTAAAATCTTTTGAGTAGTAACATAATGAGGAAAAATAAATGTTAAACAAGTTTGAATAAACTTGTTTGCGTCCTTTTAATATCCAGTTAAACCATATTCCAAGAAAAGAAGAAATTGCGGAGCTAGAAAAGAGCAAAACATTATGGCTAAAAACTATGGAAATAAAAACCATCCTTGATATTGGGGCAAACACGGGTCAATTTGCAAAGCAATTCCACGAAATTTTTCCTCATGCAAGACTGTATTCATTTGAACCACTAAGAGATTGCTATGAAGAACTTGTAAATAATTTTGAAGGAGTGCAGCAGTTTAAAGCTTTCAACTTAGCTTTAGGAAATGAAACAGGAAAAGTAGAAATTCATAGAAGTGAATATTCTCCATCCTCGTCATTACTTCCTATGGCAGAATCACACAAAATATCTTTCCCCTTTAGTCAAAAAGAAATAATTGAAGAAATCAATGTAGTAAAGCTGGATGATATTGCCAATCAGCTAGAAATACAAGATCCTCTATTGATAAAAATAGATGTTCAAGGGTTTGAAGATAAAGTAATTGCCGGAGGTGCAGAAACAGTGAAGAAAGCAAATGTTGTCATAACTGAGCTATCAGTTGAAGAACTTTACAATGGGCAAAAATTATTTGACGACATCTACAATACGTTAAAGGGATTAGGATTTCAATACAGAGGTAATTACCAACAACTTAATAGCCCAAATGATGGGCGAGTCCTACAGATGGATGGTATATTCATCCGCTAAAGTAACTATAATTTATAGGAAAAATTAAAGATACTAAACATTAATCGATTTTTAATAGTGAATACAGTCAAAAAATTAGTGAGTAATATCGGTTTTATATGAAGATGCACTTTTCAGATACCCCCAATCCATACCAGTGGCCTAGGGGGGGGCTAAGCCGTCATTTGCACTGTCTCACCTTAAAAAGGGGGGCTAAGAAATTATTTAGCGCAGCTTCATAGAGAAAAGGTATAACTATCTTCTATTCACAGTTGAGGTGTATACGAATGTCTGACTCTGTTCTTTATCCATCAATATCAGTAATAGTTCCTTCATTCAATCAAGGTCAGTATATAGAAGAAACACTCCTTTCAATCATCGGTCAACAATACCCTAATTTGGAGATATTAGTAATTGATGGTGGCAGTACAGATAATACAACTTATATTCTAGAAAAGTATTCAAACCAAATTTCGTACTGGCATTCTAAAAAAGATAAGGGACAAGCTGATGCTATCAATCAAGGAATAAAATTAAGTTCTGGTGATATAGTGTGTTGGCTTAATTCTGATGATATGTATTTACCAGGAACATTATTAGATATTGGTAAAAGGTTTCTGAGATCTACTAATAAAAATCACTTGATATACGGAGCAGCAGTTACTATTAACCAAAGCACTGAAAAATTGTTTGGGGGTGCTGAGATAGCTGCTCCTTTTGAAGCATTCAAATTGACATATGGTGATTTTCTTGTACAACCAAGCTCATTTTGGACACGAAAACTATGGCTGGAAATTGGAGAGCTAAATATTAGCTATAACTATGTTCTTGATTGGGAGTGGTTCATTAGAGCATCAAAAGTTACTGAGTTTGAGTATATTCGCAAATTTTACTCTGTGTATCGATATCATCCTCTTCATAAATCAAGTAACGGTGATGAGGAAAGACGAGAAGAGATTATAGATGTAGTAAGTAAATATTCTTCAAAATACTGGTATACATTGTATTTAGAAATAAATAAATGTTATAAATTAATCAAGAAAAAGCATGAATTGATGATTAATTTGAAAATACCAAAAATGTACTCTGTCTTTCCATACTTGTCGCCAAAAATTATGTACATGCTTAAACAAAAGCAAGATTTTTATACAGTCTTAAATATGTACGGACTCTGATTTAATATTATGACCCTCATTACCAAAACACCGATTTTAAACGACTTTCCTCCACCGCCACCAGGAAAAACAGGATGGCCATGGACAGAGCAGATTGAACCCTTACCCGAACGAATGCCCGATGGTTCAGAATGGCCCCGAATTAGCATTGTGACACCTAGTTATAACTATGGAAGATTTATAGAAGAAACTATTCGCTCAGTGCTACTACAAAGTTATCCCAATTTAGAATATATTCTTATTGACGGCAGATCTACTGATAATACGGTTGAGATTATACAGAAATACGGACAGTATTTAACTTACTGGATTAGTGAACCAGATGAGGGACAAACTGATGCAATAAATAAAGGATATCAACACTGTACTGGAGATTTATTTGTCTGGCTCAATGCAGATGATACATACATAAATGCTAAATGTTTAAGAAACATCGCCGTAATTTATAGACAAGGCTATCAACTCATTGTTGGTGAATGCTTTAATGTTAATGAAAATGATGAATTAATAAATATCACTAATGATTTTAATGGCTATTCCAATCCGTGTAATTTTGATCAATACCTTAGATTCTGGGACTTTGTTCCTTTACCTCAACCTGCCGTATTCATTGCTAAACAACTGAGTAATTCAGCTTTCCCCTTAAGTAAAAATCTTTACGGGCGAATGGATTATCAGCTTTTTCTCCGCGTTTTGAGTCAAAAACCAAAAGCAATTTGGGTTAAGCAGACTTGGGTAAAATTTAAATATCATGGTCAAAATAAATCGCTAATATCTGGTACTGATGGCTATTCCGAACTATATCAAGTTGCTTTATCTGAAGCTAAAAGAGTATATACTTTCAGAAAGTTGATTGTATTCCAAATTATAGCAACAGATTATATGATGCTTCAGTCCCTTATTATCAATAAAAACCAATTCAAGTTTTTGACTGTTTTGAAGACTTTATTACTTAGACCTAGTTTGATTTGTTGGTATCTTTTCTGGGCAATTCTACTTAAAGCTAGTATGGGAGAAGAAAGATACTTAGCTATCAAGAATTTTCTCAAATACTGAAAATTTTAGCTGGCAAACGAAACGGGAAGCAGGCATTTTTCTGAATGAGATACATATATTGAGTTATTAAATATAAAATCAATTAGCTATTTAAAGAGATGAAAGTTGTTCACATCACTCCAACATACTTCGATAACTCCTCTATAATTGGTGGTGGTGAGCGTTATCCAACAGAGTTAGCTAGTTGGATGGCAAAATTAGTGAATACCACTCTAGTAAGCTTTGCCTCACAGCGAAAGTCCTACTGTATGGGTAAGCTTAAATTTGAAGTTTACCCGGTGAAAAACTTTATTCATGGTAGTAAGGTGAACCCTATAAGTTTTGGATATTTGAGGTCAATCTTGAATGCTGATATTGTTCACATACACAACATGAATACTATTGTTTCTGATTTAGGTTGTCTAACAGGATTTTTATTGGGAAAGCGTACTTTTGTTACAGATTATGGTGGAGGTGGAAGCTTGATACTAAATCGGAAGCTGCCAGTATTTAGTTGTTACCGACACGCAATTACCTATTCCCGCTTTGGCTTAAACTTTATTCCAGATGAACTACAAAAAAAATCAGTTTTGATCAAAGGTGGGATTGATACTGATAAATTTTGTCCAGAGCCTGATTTAGCAAAACAGAATAAGTTACTATATGTTGGTCGCATTTTGCCCCACAAAGGTATCAATTACCTAATTGAAGGCTTCCGTTTGCTTAATCGCCCGGGAGCATCCCAATTTGGCAGAAACACATTATTCGCGATGCTATCTCGCGAAT